>CBFGLP010001044.1:0-5944 GCA_965649595.1 uncultured Myxococcales bacterium
AGGTGCCCGACGATCTCGCTGAACGCAGCATCCTCGACGATCCGGGCCTGCGAGACGTCCTTGCGCAGCCGCTCACCCTCGACGATCGCGACGAAGCCCTCGCCGCAGCCCTTGAGCTCCTTCGTCTCGATCCACACCCCGTTGGTGACCAGCCGCAGCTCGGGCGGCTGCGGCTCGCGGAGCATCGCGATCGCGCCGCGAAAGCGCGGCTCGCTGATCGGATGCTCGAGGAACGCTCCTTCGATCTTCAACCCGCCGGCGATCGGCTTGCCGTCGAGCGTGATCGGGATCGTCGCGTACCGGCAGCGCAGCTTCAGGTGCAGCTCCTCGCCCATTCGTCCGAGCACGTTGCGGACGAACGCGACGACGAGCCCGAGCCGGACCCGCTGCTCGACGTGGATCGTCGTCGCGGGCTCGGGCTTGGCGAGCGCCTCGATCCGATCGTCCTCGCCCGGCCGCAGCTCGAGCGCCACGCTGCCGCTGCGGACGCGGATGCGCTTGGGGTCGAGCCCGAGCGCCGCGTTGAGGCCCAGCGCGAGCTGACGAAGCGCCCGCAGATCGGGCCCCTCACCCTCGGCGAAGATCGAGCCGTAGAGGTCATCGAGCTCGCTGGCTTCGAAAGGGCGCCCGTCGAAGCGCATGCGCATGTCGTCGGCGTCGATCTCGAACTGGATCTCCGTGGCTCCGCGCTGCACCGCAGCCTGGACCAGCTCGAGCACGTAGCTGCGTGGGTCGGCGAGCTGGAACTTTTGCAGCTTGGCTCGCGCCTGCTCGCGGTCGAGCGTGAAGCTGCCCCGCGAGTCGACCGTGCCTTCGGCTCGCAGCTCGTCGAGCAGGCCCGCGAGGGCGGTGTCGGGGCTCAGGGGGTCGCGCGTTGGCATCGCAGCTGGGCGGCCTGATCGGCCAAGGTCTGGTCGAAGCGGACCAGCTCGGCCGCGTCGGCGCTCGGTGGGTGGTCCAGGAAGAAGTGCTTGAGCGCGAGGTAGGCAGCCAGCTCGGGCTCCCGCTCGGCGATCTCGCGCAGGTGCACGAGCGTGGGGTGGTCCGCGGCCAGCACGAGCACCCGCTTGTCGCCGAGCCACCCGGTCGAGAGCTGGCTGGCTTCGGCGATCGGCGTCAGCTCGTCGAGCTTCGCCTGCGTGATCGCTACGCGGCCGCGCAGCGGCGACTCGGGGTAGTCGAAGCGTCCGACCTGCACGGCGGAGATCCGGTAGCGCTGACTGTCGAGCAGCGCCGCGACGGCTCGCCGCAGCGGCACCCAGGCGTCGGCCTCGGCGTCGGGCAGGGGCAGCGCGGTGCACAGCTCGGCGACCGACTGGAGCCCTCGGCCGACCAGCCCTGCGCCGAGCATCGCCACGCTCACGAGCGGATCCTTGCAGGAGCCGGCGAGCACGAGGTGACCTTCGCCGCGCAGCCGCTCGCTGACCGGCGAGACCTCGCGCCCGCAGTAGATCGCGCGACCTCGTGGCAGACGACGCAGCTCGGCGAACGAGCAGGGCGGGGCGCCGAGCTGCGGGACCACGGCCCGCTGCATCCACTCGGCAGCGGGCAGCTTGCCCTCGAAGCGGAGCAGCGCCTGCTCGGCCCACACGAAGAGCTGGTGGACGTCCGGGGCGCCGGGATCTGTCGATTCGGTGAGCCGCCGCTCGATCGCCTCGAACAGCGCGTCGACCAGCGGGCCCGCGGCGACCCGTTGGATGATTGCGATCGCCTTGGCGTAGTTGTCGTCGCGCAGCACGTTGTCGCGGGTCAGCGTGTGCTCGAGGAAGCGCGAGTCGATCTTGAAGGCCACGAAGGGCAGGCTGGCGTCGTGCTCCTCGTGGAGGGTCAGACCGCCGTGGTAGTAGCCGCGCAGGGCCGCGGCCTCGGGGGCCCAGCCCATCACCACGTGGGTGCCTTCCTCTTGGTGCTCGACGACGACCGGGCCGTCGAGCGTCATCGGCCCGCTGATCGGCTCGCCCTCGAGCCGCACCTCGACGCGCGCGTGCTTGCACCAATGCCCGAGCACCTCGCGGGCCTTGCTGCGGGCCTCGTCGAGCTGCGCGGCGTCGAGCCGCTTGAACAGCCGCACGGTCGTGCCCTCGACCGGATCGTTGAGCCGGATCCGCTCGAAGCTGCGGTCGGCCCGGAACACCACGCGCCAGTACTCGCCCGCGCGCCCGGTGTCGACGCAGACCAGCTCGGGGTCGATCGCGAACACCGATACGAAGCCGATCCCGAACCGCCCGATCTTCGTGTAGTCGCCCTCCTTGGACGACGAGAACAGCCGGGTCAGCCGGGTGTCGATGATCTCGCGGTTCATGCCCTCGCCGAAGTCGCGGACCAAGATCACCGCGGTCCCGCGCGCCTCGTCGTGCTCGAGGTCGACCTCGATCTCGGGGCTCCCCGCATCGATCGCGTTTTGGACCAGCTCGCGCAAGAACGCCCACGGGTCGGCGAACTGGTGCACCAGGCTGTCGAGCGCCTGGCCGATGTCGGAGATGTCGGGGCTCTGCGACCTGGCCATCGGGCGCCCGATGCTACGCCTTCCAGAGCGCCGATTGGTTTGATTTCGCTTCGAAGGCTGCGAGAGCGCTCGCTCGGGTACCCTGCTCGAGTGTTGCTCGACGTCGAGCTGCTCTACGCGACCCTGATCCCGATCCACGGGGTGTTAGGTGGGCTAGCGATCCTCGCCTCGGTCTGCGCGTCGAGGCGTAGCTTGCGAAGCTCGCAGGCCAGGAGGATCTGCTCGATCAGGCCTTCGATCCGTCCGACCCGCTTGCCCTTCTCGAGGCCCTTGGTCTCGCCCTTGCAGAGCATGTGGTAGCCGAAGCTGTTGAGCTCGGCCTCACCCAATTTGTCTCGGTGCTCGTCCATCGTATCCATCTCCTTCGTCATCGAGCTGCGAACGTGCTTGGGGACCGCAGAGAGGATGCCCCGCGTGTAGGTCTTGCGAGCTGCCTCGTCGAGGCGCCGCGCCGCGCATAGGGCTGCTTCGACCACCTCCATGTCGCCCCACGGCGCGTGGATCAGCGCCGAGAGCAGCGCCTGGGCAGGTCGCTCGATCGCCGCCTGCTCGCTGATCACCCGAGGCATCGTGCTTCGATCGAGTACCAGCGGTTGGAAGCTCAGACCACCGTATTCTCGCGCCAAATTTCGCAGCCACGTGGTCACGTCTCGGCCCAGGGCCAGAACCAGCAGCCATGCCGGTTGCTGAAAGCGGTGAGCCGTCAACGCGAGGTAGACCAGGAATTTAATTAGCTTTTCCTTCTCGCGCAGGCGCTGAGCCTCGATGATGAGCGAGGTGTTTGCCTGCGGATGTGCTGGGTGCGAGCCGCAGAGCACCAGGTCCGGGATCACCTCGCCGAGCTGCTCGGCGGCGGGCAAGCCGAGGCTCAGGGCTGCGTGGCGGTCGCTTGCCTGCATGCTCACGGGGAGCGGGACCTCGAAGACCTCTCGGGCCAGATCGAAGCCCAGCTTGGAATCATCTTCGAAGGGCAGCAGCGCGGCCTGATGCAGCACGGTAGGCATGGCGGCGCTCGGAGCGAGCACGCGTCGTGCCGAAGTGCATTCTTCCCAACGGCCGCCTCGTATCAGCGGGCGGTCTTCTTGGCCGCGGTCTTCCTGGCAAGGGTCTTCTTCGTGGTGCCCTTCTTGCCCGACCCTGCCGCCACCCACTCGCGCTTCATCGCCTCCTGCTCGGTAGGCGGCAGCACCTTGATCGCCTCTCGAAAGCTCACCCCCGAGAGCTCGCTCAGGTGCGCCTCGACGAACGCTCGCGTCAGCTCCGGCCGCTTTCGTCCGAGGTCGCGCAGGACCCAGCCGATCGCCTTGCGAATGAAGAACTCCTGCTCGCCGAGCATCGCCTCGGCGTATCCAGCGAAGCGCTCGAAGTCACCGTCGCCGTCGCGCAGCGCCTCGAGCAGGGCCAGCATCGCCGACCTTCGCAACCAAAAGTTGTCGGCCACCGCCCAGCGATCGAGCGTCTTGTAGCCTCGCTCGGGCTTGCGCTCGACCAGCGGACCGACGACCTTGACGGCGAGCCAGTCGACGTAGGCCCAGCTGCCAGCCTCGGCCAGCCAGCGCTCGAGCCAGGCTAGGTCGTCGGCGATCAGACGTATTCGCCAGCGCTCGAGCAGCGCGATCGCCAGCATCCGCAGATCGTGGATCCCCGAGCTCCACAGCGCCGCGGTCAATGTCCGCAGCTGCTCGTCGGTCGGCGCTGGTCCCTCGCGATCGACCGCGCGAGCCAGCTTGCGGATCTCCGGCACCGCCACGCCGAGGTGCACGAGCGTGCTCTTCAGATACGCCCGCTCGTGCACCGCTCGTTCGTCGGAGCCGAGCGCGGCCAAGCGCTCGTGCAAGGCCGCGACACGATCTGCGGCCCAGGTCGGCGTCTTCGTCGCCTTCTTGCTCGCGGTCTTGGCCGTCTTGTTGCTCACTCGCTCATCCTCGTTCGCGCTCGATGGTCAGCTCGCCGCCGCAGTAGTAACAGCGACCTGGCCGCGGTGGGCCGGGCCGCTTACAGACCGAGCACGCCCAGCGTCGCCCGACCTTGTCGGCCAGCTGCGGCGTGCCGAGGCCGACCCGCACGCCGATCAGCTCGCTGAGCCGCGCGACGTAGTGGCGTGAGAGCGCCTCTTGCTGGCCCTCGAAGTCGACCAGGAGCCAGGCCAAGCCCAACCCCTCACCGTGAAAGTCGAACAAGGGCACGCGCTCTTCGTGGAGGTGGGCGTGGCTCTCGGGCACGTCCTCGCGCGCGCGCACGATCAGCGCGACGCGGAAGTGCTCGATGTCGTCGCCGCTGACCACGTCGCCGCGCCAGCGGCTCTGCAGCGAGGTCACGGTCCGGCGGAACTCGTAGTCGATCCGATGGACGTGGCGAAAGGGGATCACGCGTCGTCGCGTGACCCAGAAGCGTCGCTGCTCGATCACGACGTAGCCGGTCTGGCGATCGACGAGCACCCGGCGAGCGAACGCTCCGAGGGTCAGCACGCGGAGCAGCAGCGGGCCACGAGCGTCGAGGCGACCGGCTCGTTCGTGCAGGGTCGGCGCGAGGGTCAGCGCGCGGAGGCGCAGCATCGCGGTGATCCTACCCGACTCGAGGTGAGCCGTGCGGATCGCGGACAAATGCGGTGTGCCGCTCGATCGTTGGGTCGATAAATTGGCACAGTGTCGATTCGGACTGCATCGATCGGTTGGCGTAGCGATTGTCGTGAGGTCGCGCGAATGTGGCGATCGCGGGTACGTGCAATCACGGGCGTCGAGCACTAGTCTCGATCGTCTGTCTTAGTTCGTGATCCGCGATCGCATGCCCTCGCGCGGATCGAGCTGATCGAAGGGCGGGGATGCAGCCATCCAGGCGGGCAATGGGCCATGCGGGAGGAGCTAGAGGTGCGAGGCAAGACAATTGCGGAGGCCTGGCGCGAGCTCGCGGGCGATCGTCCCTGGTCGGTCTGTCCAGCGTGGCCGCCTGACGTGTTCGCGTTCACTTCGGTGCTGCTGGCCGACAGCGGCGCGTATCGCTTGGTCGTCTCGCCGCACGGCAGCGAGCTCGAGCACGCTTGGCCGCCCGTGTTCGAAGCTAGCAACGCCGACGAGCTCGATGATGTGCCGCGAGCGCGGCAGCATGGCGAGCGGGACGAAGACCCGCTCGCGGTCCGGCGCCGGCGTTGGGGTCTGCACCTCGAGCAAGCTGCGCGGAGCTGGCGAGACTGGGCCGAGGCGAGCGAGCGTCGACGCTCGAGCGGTGGCGGAGCGCGACCTGCCGAGCTGGCCGAGCTCGACGCGACTCGACCGAGCGGCGGCGAAGAGCATCGCACGCCCGACGCTTCGAAGGGCTCGCCCGCCGATGAGGACCCGAGCGAGCGATGGGGTCCCGGTGAGCGCGTCGAGCAGCTCTGCCTCGCGCTCGAGCAGTCCTTCGACCGGCGCGTCGCCGAGCTCGCGCAGCCCGAGGCGTGGC
>CBFGLP010001045.1:0-2223 GCA_965649595.1 uncultured Myxococcales bacterium
CCTTGTTGACGACGATGATGTCCGGGATCTCCATGATCCCCGCCTTCAGCGCCTGGACGGAGTCGCCGCCGCCGGGCATGAGCACGAGCAGCACCGTGTCGGCGTGGTCGATGATGTCGACCTCGGCCTGGCCGACGCCGACGGTCTCGATCAGCACGACCTCGTAGCCGGCCGCCTCGCACAGCAGCATGGCCTCGCGGGTGCGCCGGGCGACGCCACCGAGCGAGCCGCGGCTCGGCGAGGGTCGAACGAACGCGAGCGGATCGCGGGCGAGCTCCTGCATGCGGGTCTTGTCGCCGAGGATGCTGCCGCCGCTGCGCGTGCTGCTGGGGTCGACGGCGAGCACTGCCACCTTGGTGCCGCGGGCCGTCAGCTGCGTTCCGAGCCGCTCGATGAAGCTGCTCTTCCCGACTCCGGGCACGCCGGTGATGCCGACCCGCTCGGAGCGACCAGTGTGGGGGAGCAGGCGCTCGAGCAGGGCGCGAGCGTGGGCCTGATCGGCGGGGCGTTGGCTCTCGATCAGGGTGATCGCGCGGCCGAGCAGGGCTCGGTCACCGGCGCGGACGCCCTGCTCGAGCGCGTCGAGGTCGAGGGGTAGGCGCGTCATCGCGGCTCAAACCTCGAGCTCGAGCGCCGTGGCCAGCCGATCGAGCAGCTCGCCGGCCGCCTCGACCAGCACCGTGCCCGGACCGAAGATCGCCGCCACACCCAGCCCCTGCAGCTCCGGGTAGTCCTGCGGCGGGATCACGCCACCGACCACGATCATTATGTCGCCCCGGCCGAGCCGCTCGAGCTCGGCCTTCAAGGCAGGCACCAAGGTCAGGTGCCCGGCCGCGAGCGAGCTGACGCCGATCACGTGCACGTCGTTCTCGACCGCTTGCCTCGCGGTCTCCTCGGGCGTCTGGAAGAGCGGGCCGACGTCGACGTCGAAGCCCATGTCGGCGAAGCCGGTAGCGATCACCTTGGCGCCGCGATCGTGGCCGTCTTGGCCCATCTTGGCGACGAGCAGGCGCGGGCGTCGGCCCTCGAGCCGCTCGAACTTCGCGGTGCGGGCGAGCACCCACTCGAGCGCCTGCCCGGCTCCTTCGCTGCGGACCTCGCTGGAGTACACGCCCGCGATCGTACGCGTCTGCGCCTGGTGACGGCCCCAAACCTGCTCGAGCGCCTCGCTGATCTCGCCGACGGTCGCCTTCGCCCGCGCGGCGTCGATCGCCAGCGCGAGCAGGTTGCCCTCGCTGGTCTGCGCGCAGCGCCGCAGGGCGGCCAGCGTGCGCTCGACGGCCGCCGGGTCGCGCTCGCGGCGGAGCTGCTCGAGCCGAGCGATCTGAGCGTTGCGCACGGCCGTGTTGTCGACCTTGAGCACGTCGATCGCTGGCTCGTGCGCGAGCACGTTGCGGTTGACCCCGACGACCGTCTGCAAGCCCGCGTCGATGCGCGCCTGCGTGCGGGCGGCGGCCTCCTCGATGCGCAGCTTGGGCAGGCCCCGCTCGATCGCCTTGGCCATGCCGCCTAGATCCTCGACCTCGCGGATCAGCTCGCGGGCCTTGTTTGCCAATTCATAGGTGAGCCGCTCGACATGGAAGCTGCCGGCCCAGGGATCGACCACGCTGGTGATGCCGGTCTCCTCCTGCAATTGGATCTGCGTGTTGCGGGCGATCCGAGCGGAAAAATCGCTCGGCAGCGCGAGCGCCTCGTCGAACGCGTTGGTGTGAAGCGACTGCGTGTGCCCGAGCGCGGCCGCGAGCGCCTCGACGCAGGTGCGGGCGACGTTGTTGTAGGGATCGCGGGCGGTCAGTGACCAGCCGGAGGTCTGGCTGTGCGTGCGCAAGGCCAGCGCCTTGCTGGTCTTGGGATTGAAGGTCCGCACGATCTCGGCCCACAAGAGCCGCGCCGCCCGGAGCTTGGCGATCTCCATGAAGTAGTTCATGCCGATCGCCCAGAAGAACGAGATCCGCGGCACGAAGTCGTCGACGGCCAGGCCCGCGCCGACGCCCGCGCGGATGTACTCGAGCCCGTCGGCGAGCGTATAGGCCAATTCGAGATCGGCGGTCGCCCCGGCCTCTTGCATGTGATAGCCGGACACCGAGATCGAATTGAACTTCGGCATCTCCTTCGCGGTGTAGGAGAAGATGTCCGCGATGATCCGCATCGAGGGGCCCGGCGGATAGATATAGGTGTTGCGGACCATGAACTCCTTGAGGATGTCGTTCTGGATGGTCCCGC
>CBFGLP010001046.1:0-6693 GCA_965649595.1 uncultured Myxococcales bacterium
TGGCGTCGGTGTGTGGACGCCTGCCCACGTGGGCTTCTCTGCCTGGATCGACGCCGGCATGCCCGATCAGCTCGAGCCCGCGCCGGGCGTCGAGCCGCTCAAGCCCTCCGCCGAGCTGCTGCATCCTCGCCTGCGTCGACGGACCAGCGTGCTCACCCGCATGCTCGTCACCGCGTTGGCCGAGGCATGCCAGCAAGGCGGAGCTCAGGCCAGCCAGACCCGCTACGTGCTGGTGTCGAGCTGGGGCGAGATCGAGACCACCGTCGAGCTGCTCGCCCAGATCGCCGATGGCCCGGTCTCGCCGACCGCCTTTCACAACAGCGTGCACAACACCGCGACCGGCTACATGTCGATCGCGACCGGCAACCACCGCGAGTCGACCGCCCTCGCCGCGGGCCCGCACGCGCTCGAGATCGGCTTGCTCGAGGTCTGCACGGGACTGCGCCAGACCGGCGGCGACGCGCTCTTGCTGCTCGGCGAAGAGCGCTTGCCCGCCCCCTTCGCGCGCGACGACGCCGACCCCTCGTTCGCGGTCGCCCTGCACCTCGCCGCCGAGCCCGGCCGCCCGATGCACCCGACCAGCCTCGACCTCGAGCTCGAGCTGAGCGAGCGGACGCCTGCGCCGATCAGCCCGAGCGAGCGAAGCCGCCACGATCTGCGCTTCACCAGCCACGCGGTCCTGCCCTTGTTGAAGGCCATCGCCGCCGTCCAGCGCGAGCCTCCGAGCACGCACCCCGTCGAGGTCCCGCTCGCGCCTCGGCCCTCCGTCGACGTCGGGCGAGCTTGGTCGGCGCTGCTGCGGAGGACCGTCGGTTGAGCGAGCCTCGCGAGCCCGCGCAGGCGTGGCCGCCCGTCGCCGAGCTCGTCCCGCACGAGCCCCCGATGCGCCTGGTCGACGAGCTGCTCGACTGGGCCCCCGATCGTGCGCGCGTGCGGGCGCGGGTGCGGGCCAACAACCCGCTCGCCCAGGCCGGCAAGGTCCCCGCAACGATCTTGCTCGAGCTGATGGCCCAGGCGATCGCCGTCGCGGCGGGCATGAACGAGCGAGTCGCAGGCCGCCGCTCCGACGTCGGCTTGCTGCTCGGCACCCGCGAGCTCGACCTGCACGTCACCGAGCTTGTCATCGGAGACGAGCTGACGATCGACGTGGTCCGCAGCATCGAACAGGACAAGCTCGCCCGCTGGGCTTGCACCGTCGAGCGCGGCGATCAGACCCTCGCACGGGCCGAGCTCAACGTTTGGGCTGGGCGGCCCGACGAGCAGCAAGGAGCCTGACATGACGACGTCCCCCACCAGCGAGACTTGGGCGCTGGTCACCGGCGCGAGCCGAGGCATCGGAGCCGCGATCGCGCACGAGCTGGCCGCCGCTGGCCATCTGGTCCTGATCAACTATCGCAGCAACCACGCCGCCGCCGAGCAGGTCCGCGATCGAATCATCGCTGCCGGTGGTCGTGCCGAGCTGCTGCCCTTCGACGTCGCCGACGCCGAGGCCAGCCGCGCCGCGCTCGAGCCCCTGATCGCCGAGGACCGCCGAATCGGCGTGCTCGTCAACAACGCTGGTATCTCGATCGACGCGCCCTTCCCCGCGCTCGAGCGCGACGCCTGGCAGCGGGTCCTCGCGCCCACGCTCGACGGCTTCTATAACGTCACGCGTCCGCTGGTCATGCCGATGGTTCGCCGACGCTGGGGCCGGATCATCAGCATCAGCTCGGTCTCCGGTCTGATCGGCAACCGCGGTCAGGTCAACTACAGCGCCGCCAAGGCCGGCCTGATAGGCGCCAGCAAGGCGCTGGCCAAGGAGCTCGGCAAGCGACGGATCACCGTCAACGCCGTCGCGCCGGGCCTGATCGAGACCGAGATGGTCGGCGACGCGCCGGTCGAGAAGATGCTCGAGCTGGTCCCGCTGCGCCGCATGGGCCAGGCCGTCGAGGTCGCCAAGCTGGTCCGCTTCCTCGCCAGCGACGACGCGGCCTACATCACCGGGCAGGTGATCGCGATCGACGGGGGCCTCACGTGAGCGCCGCTCGGCCCGATCGCGAGCGGGTCGTCGTCACCGGCATGGGCCTGTGCTCGCCGATCGGCAACGATCTCGCCACGGTCTGCGACGCCCTCGGGGCCGGCCGCGGAGGCATCGTCGCGATGCCCCAGTGGCCCGAGCAGTACGCGATGGGCACCGGCGTCGCCGGCCTGGTCAGCGGCGTCGAGTTCAACCGTTACCCGCGTCGAAAGATCCGCACGATGGGCCGCGTCGCGCTGCTGTCCGCGTTTGCGACCGAGCAGGCGATCGCCGACGCCGGCCTCGATCCAGCGGGCTTCGACGATCGGGTCGGCCTCGCTTACGGCTCCACGCACGGCTCCTCGTCCGAGACCGAGTCCTACTGCCGCGAGGTGTTTCGAGCCAACAACCTGCGGGGCATCGCCGGCAGCCACTTCCTCAAGTTCATGAGCCACACCTGCGCGGCCAACCTCGCCGAGTTCTTCGGCATCACCGGCCGCGTCCAGCCGACCTGCTCCGCCTGCACCAGCTCCAGCCAGGCGATCGGCACCGGCTACGAGTACGTCCGCTACGGCCACGCCGACGTGATGATCGTCGGCGGCGCGGAGGAGGCCCACTTCATCCCCGCGGGCGTGTTCGACGTGATGTTCGCCGCCACGACCCGCTACAACGCCACGCCCGATCGCACGCCGCGGCCCTTCGACGCCGGCCGCGACGGCGTGGCGATCGGCGAGGGGGCCGGGACCCTGATCCTCGAGCGCTACGACCACGCCAAGGCCCGCGGCGCCCGGATCTACGCCGAGGTGCTCGGCTATGCGACCGGCTGCGATGGCCTGCACCTGACCAACCCCTCGTGGGAGGGCATGGCTCGCTGCATGCGGCGTGGGCTCGAGGCCGCTGGGCTCTCGGCCGACGCCGTCGACTATGTCGACGCCCACGGGACCGCGACCGAGCTGGGCGACATCGCCGAGTCTCGAGCGACCGCCGAGGTGCTCGGCACCAGCACGCCGATCTCCACGCAAAAGAGCTACACCGGCCACACGCTCGGCGCTTGCGGGGCGCTCGAGAGCGTGTTCTCGCTATTGATGCTGCGCGATCGATTCCTCGCGCCCAACCGCAACCTGGAGCAGATCGACGATCGCTGCGCCAGGCTCGACTACGTGCGTGGGGACGCGCGCGAGGCGAAGCGGCTGGACGTGATCATGAACAACAATTTCGCGTTCGGTGGCATCAACACCACGCTGCTCTTTGGGCGGGTCTGAGCCGCTCGGGCACCAATTCGCGCTTCCCAGCGAGATGTGGGCCTAATCGGTGCGCCCTCGCACGCACGGCGCAGGTCCACGACGGGCTTTTGCGTTGGCATCCCGCCGAGCGATGATCCAACACAGCCTCGCCCAATGACCACCTACGATGTGATCGTGATTGGTGCCGGCCCGGCCGGCTCGACTGCCGCCAACCTGCTCGCCCAAGCCGGCCGCTCGGTGCTCGTGCTCGAGCGCGAGCACTTCCCTCGCTTTCACATCGGCGAGTCGCTGCTGCCCGCCGAGCTGTCCGTGCTCGCGCGCTGCAAGGTCTCGCTCGAGGGCGGCGAGTTCCTGCGCAAGCGCGGGGCCATCTTCATCGACGAGCGGAGCGGCCGACAGTCGCTGTTCTCGTTCGACGAGGGCCTGCCCGGCACGCCTCCCTACGCCCACCAAGTCGACCGCGCCACCTTCGATCACGCGCTGATGAAGGGGGCTATCCAGCAGGGTGCCGAGGTCCGCGAGGGCTACGAGGTCGTCGAGGTCGACCTCAGCGATCTCGCCGGGCGTGGCGTTCGGGTCGTCGCCGAGCACGAAGGCACGCGCCACGAGCTCGTGGGCCGCTACCTGATCGACGCGACCGGGCAAAAGGCCCTGCTCGCTCGTCAGGCCCGCACCGTCGAGCCCTACCGCGACTTTGGCCGCGCGGCCGTGTTCCGTCGGTTCACCAACCTCGATCCCCAGATCGCCGCCGAGCTGTACGAGCGCGGCGACATCTACGTGAAGATCGTCGACGACGGTTGGATGTGGATCATCCCGCTGGTCGGCAACCACCTCAGCGTCGGCGTGGTCAAGAACAAGGGCAAGCTCGAGCCGGCCGTGCTCGACGCCGAGATCGCCAATTCTCCGCTGATCCAGCGGCTGATCGCCGGGGCCGAGGTGAGCGAGGCCGAGCTGATCGGCAATTATTCGTATAAGAACACCCAGCCCTACGGGGCGGGGTTCGTGTGCATCGGCGACGCTGCCTGCTTCTTGGATCCGGTGTTCTCGTCCGGCGTGTCGCTGGCGCTGGTCGGGGCGGAGAACGTCGTGGATACCTTGGTCCCGGCGTTGGCCGAGGGGCGGGAGCGGGACGCCGACGTGATGGCGCCGGTGTTCGAGCACATGGAGCGGGCGTATCAGAGCTTCGGGCGGTTCATCTATCGGTTCTATAATACGAACCTGATCGATAATGTGTTGCTGTCGTCGGATTACGAGGATCAGCAATTCCGCAAGGGGGTGATCTCGATGTTGGCGGCGGATATCTGGCGGGAGGATAATCCGTTTCAGAACATGCTGCTGTCCTCGCGGCGTGGAGGGATCTGAGCGGGTGGGGTCGGGCACGGGTGGCCCGACCCCATACTGATTTTTCCGAATGTGGATTTGGAGACATGTCTGCCTCTATCAAGATTAATGGTCGTATAGTGCCGGCCGGCGTCGTTGCGACACTCGTGCAAGATGACCCTTGTCCGGGCGGGGCGTCGGTTGAAGTGAGTCTCGAGGTTGGCCCGCATCGGCGTCTGTTCGAGGGCTTCGTCAGCCGCCCGCGGCTGAAGGGCTTCCCTCATGCGGGCGAGCTGAACCTGACGACCAAGCAGAGTCGCAAGTTGGTGGATGTTGTCGGGATGTTCTACCTCGAGCCAGGTGTGGGTCCGCTGTCTTATTTCATCAATAAATTTACATGGGCCAGGTTTGGTGGTGCGAAAGTGGATTTGGTGGGGGTTGCGTCTCCTGTTGTACGGTCTCGAATGTCTAACGGAGATGAACCCTGATCGCGTACAATACTGCTAATGACTAGAGAGGAAAATCGTCGATCCGAGGGTGTTGCACAACAGTCAACCATAACGGTCACAGAACGAGTGCTCCCAGTGATCCATTTCTCATTCGGCACCATGCGCGAAGGCTCTCCTCGCGTCTCATGAGCCTGCGTGCGTTCGGTGAGTAGAATTTGGGAGCAGTCGTGGCCATTGAGACTCTGATCCTCCTCGACAGCCAGGTGTCCCAGCGAAGTGTCCTCGATGTCCTGGGGCAGTTCGCTCAGGGCCACGGTGCGGTGATTCAGCGTGAGAAAACACGGATGTGCGTTTCCGTGTGGTCTGGGTTGTATATTTCATCAGTTGTGGAAGGCAGTGCTCGGGAGTTTTATTGGCAAGAATATAAGCTGCATGCGATGCGGTCGATTGTATGTCGGGCAGATAAAAATCTCGGCAGTTTTGCGGAATTTGATGTTGATTGTCTAGCTATTGCCGGCCTCCTCATTTCATTGGAGCCATCTGCGAACATGTTAATGCTGAAGAACTGGGAGGCATGCATCATGAAGAAGGAAGAGCGGCGTATTATCTTGCATGGGCTGCGCCCTGAACGCTATGAAACGTTTCTCTCAATGCTCCCGAACGGCTTCGATGTTGAAATCCAAGAATAGGCACCTTGTCGACCGTACACTCTCGGTCGCTCGGAAGGATCGATCCTCCCCCACCGTCGTCCACCGCACGCCCCAGACCATGCGCATCCCACTCCTCACCCTCGCCACCGCCCTCTGCGCAACCGCCTGCGACCCCGGCCCCGGCGCCACCCTCGAGCCGGGCGAGCGCCTCTACCTCGGCGGCCAGATCACCGGCCTGCGCCCCTCCGTGGACCAGCTCGACGACACCAACCCCACGCTCCGCCTGCTCCAGACCCCCGTCCAGGGCACCTACGGCACCCCAGCCTGCTTCGGCGACACCTCGTACTGCGCCGAGCACTACAACAGCCCCGTCGGCTCCTCGAGCGAGGACCTCGGCTTCGACCCCGGCACCCCCGTCGGCACCTTCTTGTTCCGCTCCTACAACGAGCCTGAGGGCATCACCTACGACGTGCGCCTGGTCGCCCAACCAGTCGGTCACCACTGCGCGATCGCAGGCGACCCCACCTCCGGGGAGGGCCGCTTGTTCCCGACCCACCGCTACACGACCAGCAACGCCGACGCGCTGCGTCGCAAGATCTTCGGCGGCTACGAGTACGAGTGGTTCGACCCGAGCGTCGAGATCGACTGCCAGCTCGCGCCGAGCTTCGCCTTCGAGCTCGTGCCCGCCGACGCGATCCTCCCGAGCCCCGTGGTGCTCGAGCTGCGCTCCGGCGACGCGCTGCTCGAGACGCTGTCCGTCACCGCCGAGGACTGGGCGCTGCTCGTCGATGGGGCCGAGCAGACCCTCTACGGCAAGCGGCTGGCGTTCTCGGCTCCGCTCGAGGTCGGTCAGGACTACTCGATCGTGGTCGCCGAGCTGCCCGCGGGCTTCGAGTGCCGGATCACCGAGCTGCTCGGGCCCTACACGCCCGATACGCTGGTCGAGGTCGGAGGCGTCGCCACGTCGAAGACGCTGGCCGAGGATCCGAACCTCGACCACGCCTTCAACATGGAATGCACGCGGCTCTGAGCGA
>CBFGLP010001047.1:0-3784 GCA_965649595.1 uncultured Myxococcales bacterium
CTTCGTCGACACCGAGTCGGACATTCGCGCGATTCGACGCATCCGCAGGGACATGCGCCAGCGCGGCCGCGACTTCGAGAGCGTGCGCCAGCAGTACTACGAGACCGTTCGGCCGATGCACCTGCAATTCGTCGAGCCGAGCAAGCGGACCGCCGACCTGATCATCCCCGAAGGCGGCGAGAATCGGGTTGCGATCGACGTGCTCGTCGCTCGGCTGCGCGCCGCCCTGGGCGACGACTGACCGCTGGCGGCCAGTCACATCGCCGCGGCTCGATGCGTGTGCTGGTGGAATTCGCCGCACCAGCACCAGTCGTGCGGGTTCTTGGCGTGCGGGCCGACGAAGTGCGGCCACCTCGCGAGCAGCTTGACGACGATCGCGTCGACGATCCCCGCCGCGAACAGATCCCAGCGCTCGGAGAACTCGGTCTTCTGTAGCAGGGTGTCGATCTCGCGGGCCGCGGCGTCCTGGAGCGGCGCGACCGCGACGGCTAGCGGCATCCCCAGGAGGTGGATCCTGTCGATTAGTGCGTGGACAATGTCCAGGGCTATGTCTGTCCACTTCGACGTATGGCCAATAGCGATTGCCTCGTTGAACCATATGCGGTCCTTGCCATACGCGATCTTGATGCTGTAGCGGATCGGCTCGTCGGCGACCCCGTCCTTGTGGCGAAACAATTGCCCGCTAGCTGCGAGGACGTTGTCGGTCCAATGAATCGTGGCGGGCTGAATATTGAACTCGTGCTTGGTCGACCCCGCGATCACCTGCACTTGCGCGATCTCTTGCCCGTCGAGCGCGATCTGGGCAGCTTCCATGAACGACGCCATCAGCTCTCCTTGTTCGAGGATGGTAGGTGTAGAGCTCGGCAACCCAAAAGCGATGAAAACGCGCCGGTCGGGGCCGGCGCGCGAAAAAAGTGCCTCTGACGAGCTACGCTGCGTCGGCTCAGTTGCAGAAGGGAATGAGGTTATCGCCGAAGCAGCACGAGATGGTGTTGAAGTAGCACGAGCCCGAGCACTTCAGCGCGCCGCCGTCGAAGCCCTGGCTCAAGCAGCTCTCGCCGCCGAGGTTGAAGCCGTCACAATCCTCGCCCGGCTCGATGATCCCGTTCCCACACACCGCGCTGTGGCTGCACCCACTCGTGTCGATCTGGCAGGCGCCCGTGCAGGACAGGCTGCCCTGGTCGTAGCCGTAGGTCCCGCAGGTCTTGCCGGCGAAGTTGTTGCCCTCGCACTGCTCGTTCTGCTCGATCACCCCGTTGCCACACTGTAGCGGCGGGACGCACTGCGAGTCGTCGAACACCACACAGCCATCACCGCAAGCCAGCGGACCCCCGACGAAGCCGAGGCTGGTGCAGGTCTGGCCATCGAGGTTCGCTCCGTCGCAGACCTCGATGCCGTCGAGCTGGCCGTCGCCGCACGAGTAGCAGCTCTCGATGTTCAGCGTGCACTCGCCCGTGCAGCTGATCGTGCCGGAGTCGTGCCCGACCGTCGCGCACGAGGCTCCACCGAGATCGAGGCCGTCGCAGGGTTCGTCCTGCTCGGCGACGCCGTTGCCACAGACCGGGTCGGTGTTGCCATCGTCGGTGCTGTCGGTCGTGTCATCGGTGGTCGGCTCGTCGTCGGCCGAGTCCGTGCTCTCGTCGGTCGTCGGCTCGTCATCGGCCGAATCGTTAGTGGGATCGGTGGGATCGTCGTCGGTCGCGGCCGTCTCCGCGGACACGTCGTCGGTCGAATCCGCGCTGGCTTCATCGTCGCCCGAGACGTTGGGACTGAAGCAGGCAGGGAGGAGGGTGAGGAGCGAAAGTAGACGAATGCGACGGAGCATGGGAGTCCTCGTGCGGGCGGCAAGGTGGCTTGGCACGCACGAGGGGCAAGGTACGTAAGGGAAATTCTGAGGAAATCGGGCGAAGCTCGGGGGTCTCGCGTGGGGGTGGAAAGGACTCGAGCCAGGAGGTGCGCAGGTTTCGGGATCTGGCTGTGCGGTCACTGCCGCACATGGCGCTCCAGCCTCGGCCGACCTGCCCCCGAAGGAGCTCCAGACAGCACCGAGAACCGCAGCCGAGTGCGGGCCGGAACGCTGTGGCATTTCAGGCTCGGCCACCATCATGAAGCAGCCCAGGCATCTCACACTGGCATTCCTGATCGGCGTCACCGCGGGATTACTAGCGCTCGTTCGCTACGACGTACACGCCGATGATCCCCCCGCCTCCGGCGCAGATTGTCCTAACCAGCATTGCGAATGGACATCATGGGCCGATATGGATGGCAAGCTTCAGTACAAGTGGACATGTACGACACCAGGCTTCGAGACGAAATCCAAGTGTACTTGGCGGCTTGGCGACTGCTTTCGCGCGCCCTGCGGAGGCGGCAGCAGCCCCGGCTACAATTTTGGAACTCCTAACACCTACTCCGGTGGCTGATCATCGCCTGACAGTCGTGCTCGTTGCCGCGGCAGCGCTCATGGCAACGGCAACATGGTGGACGTTGCGAGCGCCACCTAACGAGTCTCGCGGAGAATCCAACGAAGCATCGCGCTCGAGCGCTGGAAACGATGACATTGCTCATGGCGGGCGCTCCCGGAGCAGCGGAGTCGCCCCTCGGGTGGTAGATTCTGCCAACGTCATCACCAATTGGACGTCCCCCAGCGCCGACCTCGACGAGGTCACCATCGTGGCCCGGCATGGTGTTGATCCACTAGACCTAGTCTTTGAAGACTATGAGAAGAGCGCCGATCTCGTCCATTGGGCCACGGGTGACGCCGACGACAGCCCGCGAGGACGAGCACTGACGCAGTGCTACGTCCGATCGATGCCCCTGCTGGAGAAGCCCTGCACTTGGAATCAACGGGTCGTCATCCAGCGCAGCGGCTCGGAGCGGGGCGAGGTTGTGCACGTCGTTCAAGCATTCGGAGAGATCGAGCGCTCCTGCGAGCGATTGATCGCGTGTGTAAACGAAGCATGGCGCGGCATCCCCGCTCCGCTTCCGCCTGGCGATGACGAATATCTGACGCTCGAGTTCGCTGGCGATCCCTGCTTCTTGGGAGAGGGAATGAGCGATGAAGATCGCCGCAAGGCGATCGACGCACGGGAGTCACACGCGAGGGCCTATATCGAAAGTTTGGCGACGTGTGATCGCCAAGCATGTCGTTACAATCAGCGACGCGAAAAGTCGTGTATGGCACACCTCGCGGCGCTGCACCAGCAGCTTGGAGCGGCACCATGAAGAAGTGGCTGAGCTGGGCCTTCGTGGGTGCAACAGTTGCCGTGCTAGCGGGTTCGGCAGTCCGAGCGACGGTCCGCCCACCCGACACTTGGCTCTGGGTGTTCGTGCGCTCGAACTGCGGCCCCAGTGAACAGGCACTCAGCGACGCTCGTAGCGCGCCGTTCGATACAGAGATCGCCGTGCTGCCCCTCGATCGAGGAACGGCGCCAGCCGCTTGCGCCCTCACCTTTTCTCGGCTGACTCGCCTGCGGCCATGGCTGGGCTGGCTGCCCGAGCGCTGGATTTGCGATGTCCTACGCTCACACGCCATCGCCGAGTATGAGCGATTGCAGATCGAGGACGAGGCCGCTCCGGTTTATCGACTCGGAGAACACATATCGCTAGGTTGGTCTCCGCAAAGGGGCACGGCGACCCGGCGAGGAGACACCGAGGCCATCGAATCAGATTGACCGTTTCGAGATTTGAGCCACTTGCTCGACGCCAGCGGCTGCACTAAGCGACCTTGCGCCCGCTGTCTTCGAGCCCCAGCGTGGCCCGGATCGCCTCGTCGATCGGCGTCGCC
>CBFGLP010001048.1:0-2292 GCA_965649595.1 uncultured Myxococcales bacterium
GGCGGTGTCGAAGAAGTTGATGCCGGCGTCGAGCGCCTTGTTCATGATCGCGAACGAGGTCGCCTCATCGGCCGCGACGCCGTGCATGAACGAGTTCTCGTCGGGCTCGCCGAAGGTCATCGTGCCCAGGCAGAGGGTCGAGACCTCGAGCCCGCTGTGTCCGAGGTTGCGGTACTGCATGGCCCGATCGTGGACCCTTCGCGCGCTGATCTGACCGTGGTTGGGGCTCACCTGGACCCCCGTTCGGGGAGGGTCGAACGAGCGGCGACGCGTCGACGCGAGCGATGACTGGTGACTGCCGACGCGGCGCGGTACTAGTGTGCGCGTGGCGGACTCCAGCCGAACGAGCGAGACCCGGGGTCACGGCGCCGAAGGACCGGTGTTCGTGGCTGGAGCGACCGGCTACACCGGCCGCGAGGTCGTGCGCGAGTGCGTGCGGCGGGGCTTCGTGACCGTGGCCCACGTGCGACCCGACAGCCGCGAGCTCCCGCGCTGGCGCGAGCGCTTCGCCAAGCTCGGCGCCGAGGTCGACACGACTCCATGGGGGCTCGCGGCCATGAAGGCTCGGCTCGAGGCGCTGCGACCGGCATACGTGTACGCGCTGCTCGGGACCACCCGCGCGCGTGGCAAGGCTGGCAGCGGCTCGGCGGTGCCCGATAACTACGAGGCCGTCGACTACGGCCTCTCGATCATGCTGCTCGAGGCCGCGGTCGCGTGCGGCAGCAAGCCCCGCTTCGTCTACCTGTCCGCGCTCGGGGCCGAGGGGCGCCCGATCAACGCCTACATGGACGTGCGCAAGCGGGTCGAGGCTGCCGTGCGCGGCAGCGAGCTGCCCTACGCGATCGCGCGACCAGCCTTCGTGACCGGCAGCGATCGCGAGGAGTCGCGACCCGCCGAGCGGATCGCCGCCCGGATCGCCGACGGTGTGCTCGGCGTGCTCGGCAAGCTCGGCGCGCGCGAGCTCGCGGCTCGCTATGGCTCGCTGACCGGCGCCGAGCTGGCGCGCGCGATGGTCGATTTCGCGGTCGAAGCCGAGCGAGCTGGCAATAACGACCTGATCGTCGAAGCCGCCCAGCTGCAGGCGCGGGCCAAAGCCTCCGCATCGTGATCGGCTCCCGCAGGCCTTGCGCCTGCGTTCGCGCGTGGACGCGCTTGGTTCGTGCGGGGCACGGTTGAAGATCGCTAAACTATCAGAAGGTGCTGGAACAGAGCCGCCATCGATCGACCTGGCGCTGGCTGCTCTTGGGGCTGTGTCTGGCCCCCGGCGCGCCGCTCGGCCTTTGGATGCTGCTCGAGCTGCTGCAGCCCGAGCCATCACGCGTTGCCAGCATCGCGCTGATCTACTCGGGCGTGGCGACGACGATCGTGTTCGCGAGCTTCGGCGCGTGGGCAGGCAGCCTGATCGATCGCCTGCGCTCGGCCGCGATGCACGACGGTCTGACCGGGCTCTACAACCGTCGGTTCCTGCGCGAGGCCCTGCCACCGCTGCAGGCCTGGGCGCTGCGACGCGAGCAGCCGCTCTGCTTGCTGATGCTCGACCTCGACCACTTCAAGCAGGTCAACGATCGTCACGGCCACATCGTCGGCGACCAGACCCTGCGCGCGGTCGCGGAGGCGCTGCGCGGGCACAGCCGACGCTCGGACCTCGTCGCCCGCTACGGTGGTGAAGAGTTCGCGGTGCTCTGCCCGGACACCGACGTCGAGACTGGTCGACAGGTGGCCGAGCGGCTTCGCACCGAGATCGCTCGGCTCGGCCCGGACCAGCTCGGGCACGCGGGGCCGCAGACGATCTCGATCGGGCTCGCGGTCCAACATGCTGAGGAGCTCGCGGCCGAGCAGCTGATCGAGCACGCCGATCTCGCGCTCTATCGGGCCAAGCGTGGCGGCCGTAACCGGACCGAGGTTTGGACGAGTGGCTAGAGCTCCCCAGCGTCGGCGAGCACCTCCTGCGCGTGCACGCCCGGATCGACCCCCGGATACACCTTCGCCACCTTGCCCTGCGCGTCGAGCAAGAAGCTGACCCGCTGCGCATAGCCACCGCTGGTCCGCACGCCGAACGACTCGGCCCAGGTCTGGTCGGTGTCGGCGATCAGCGGGAAGGGCAAGCCGTGCTTGTCGGCGAACGCTTTGTGCGAGGCGTCATCGTCGGTCGACACGCCGATCACCAGCACGCCGGCCTTCTCGTACTCGGTCCAGATGTCGCGGAAGGCACAAGCCTCGGCCGTGCATCCGGGCGTGTCGTCCTTGGGATAGAAGTAGAGGATCGTCCAGCGGCCTCGCTGGTCGGCCAGG
>CBFGLP010001049.1:0-1925 GCA_965649595.1 uncultured Myxococcales bacterium
CTTGGTGACCAAGACCAAGGACTGGAAGAGCCTCGAGCGCTCGTATCGCAAGATGATCAAGCGCCTGCCCGCGACTGGCGAGGAGGAGCTGGCGCTCGCGCTGTGGAGCAACCTCGGCGAGATCTACCGGACTCGTCTGAACGAGCTGAAGGCCGCCGCCGAGGTCTACTCGATCGTCGCCACGCAGTTCGATCCGAACAACCCCAAGTGGCAGATCATCTTGGCCGAGATCTACGAGCGCCTGCTCGAGGAGAACCCGGCCGAGTACGCGCCGCGGGCTGTCGCTGCGCACCAGGCCCTAATCGCGCAGGAGCCCTACCGGATCGAGAGCTACCACGCGCTCTACAACATCTACAAAGCCAGCAACCAGAACGACAAGGCCTGGTGCTTGGCTCAGGCGCTGACCTTCTTGAAGAAGGCCAACGACGAGCAGACCGAGCTCTACAACCGCCATCGCCCCGAGGGCTTCGTGCGCGCGCGCCAGCGTCTGAGCGAGACGACCATGCGCAAGCACGTCTTCCACCCCGATCAGGACGCGTACCTGACCGGCATCATGGGCCTCGTGGCGCAGCCGCTCGCGGCGTGGCAGGCCAAGGAGCTGCCGCCGACGATCAAGAGCGACACCCGGATCGACATCACCCTCGACCCGCAGCCCTTCGCTCAGATCGCCAAGTACATCAAGGACGTGCTCAACGTCAGCGCGCCCGACGTGTACCTGCGGCCCAACGAGCCCGGTGACGTGAACGTCATCAACGTCAAGCGCGAAGGGGCGGTCCACCCCTCGATGGTGGTCTACCAGAACCTCCTGCGCGGCAAGAAGGAGCACCACCTCGCCTTCGCCCTCGGCAAGTCGATGATGGAGCTCTACCCGCCCCACTACGCCTACGTGACCATCGACCGCTCGCCGCAGAGCCTCAAGCAGGTGTTCATGGCCAGCATGCGGATCTGCGGTCTTCCGGTCCAGGGTGACACCGCCGCGCTCGACTCGATCGCGCGCGAGATCAAGGGCCGCATGTCGGCCGGCTTGGTCGACCAGCTCGGCAGCCTGATGAAGAAGTTCATCGCGGCCGGCGGCTCGACGGACGTCAAGCGCTGGGCGGCGGCGATGGAGCTGACCTGCTACCGGGTCGGGTTCCTGATCTGCGGGGATCTGCCGACCGCGGCGCTGATGGTGTCGCAGGAGAGCGGGTTGCTCGGCTCGACGATGACGCCGAAGGACAAGATCAAGGAGCTGGTGCTCTACTCGATCTCGGAGGACTACTTCGAGGCTCGGCGGGCGGTCGGCATCCAGGTGGCGTGAGGCTCGAGACTCGATGAAAAAGGGCCACCGTTCGATGAACGGTGGCCCCTTTTCTTTTGGCCGTATTTTCCTCGAGCTCGTCGGGGGTCTTTACCACCTCGTAGACCGCGACGATCTTCCACGTGCCAGCTTGAAAATCATTACGTCGATCGGAGGGCTCTTCTCGCTGGTACGGTAGTCGCGGATCGCATGCAAATCCCCGACTCGCCGATACTTCCGGAGGAAGTGGGTCAGCAGCATGCACTCCATCAGCGTGGTGAAGAAGGTCGAGGAGTGCGATGACGTCGGGCTCGGCCGGCTGTCTCGCTTGCGTCGAGACACCCCGACCTCGGCATGACTCGATGACCCACCAGACACTCCGCGAGCACTTGGCTTGGCGTCGCTCATCGAGCAGCCAACCTAGCGCCGCAGATCCGCGTGCGCAACATGCACATATGCCGGTTTGGACCCGGCATATGTACCTGCTCGCCCTCGATCCAGCGATTAGCTCGGCTCGTTCGTCGTCCGGAAGGGCGCCGTATGATGCCGATGCCCGCTGCTCTGCGGCACCGGCCCCGAAGCCGTCGTGCTGATGTCCGCCAGCCCGGTCACGTTCCAGATCGGGATCGGCTCCGACTTACCCTTC
>CBFGLP010001050.1:0-16770 GCA_965649595.1 uncultured Myxococcales bacterium
GAGGGCCAGCCGATCCGCGGCCGCGTCGAGGGCCTCGAGGTCCACGGCGGCGAGACCCTCTATGGTGGTGACGAGCCCGACGACGACAGCGGCGTGCTCCGTTACGTCCGCATCGAGTACTCGGGCATCGAGATCGCGCCCAACAACGAGCTCAACGGCCTGACGCTCGCGGGCGTCGGCCGAGGCACTCGAATCGATCACGTGCAGGTCCGCCACAGCACCGACGACTGCTTCGAGTTCTTCGGCGGCACCGTCGACGCCAAGCACTTGATCTGCGACTCGCCCGGCGACGACGGGTTCGACTTCGACATCGGCTACCAAGGCCGGCTGCAATTCCTGGTCGTGCTCGACCGCAACGTCGATGGCCCGAGCGTCGGCATCGAGGTCGACGGCGACCCCGATGCTCGCGCCGTCGAGCCGCGCACCCAGCCCCGGATCTGGAACGCGACCCTGTGCGGGCACGCGGGCGGCCGATCGCCCAGCTTCGCGCTGCTCGTCCGCAAGGCCGCGCAGCCGACCGTGCACGACCTGCTGCTGAGCGGCTTCGACTTCGCGCTCGATCAGCGCGACGCGACGACCGAGCTGGTCGTGCGCGGCCTCGGGATCGCCGACCAGCCGCTCTCGGAGCCCAACGAGCAGGATGACGACGCTGGCTTCGACGAGGCCGCGTTCCTGACCGCAGCCGAGCGCTCGCTGGTCCACGTCGACGCGCCGACATGCACCGGACCCGCCCCCGCGAGCCTGCGTCCCCAGCAAGCGCTGCGCGAATCCGCCCAGACCCCGCCCGACGACGGCTTCTTCGATACGAGCGCGAGCTACCTCGGCGCCAGCGCGGGCGCCTCTGACGACTGGCTATCCGAGCCTTGGATCGTTTGGGATTAGCAGGCCATCGGAGAACCCGGCGTGGCCCAGGGGGCGTCAATGACGGCCGAGGCCGAGGAGCCGAAACGAAGCTGTACCGGGCGTACTGCGAGCTTTCGGCGACAAAGGGATCGGCCGTCAGGGGCGTGCCCTGGGTCGCGTCGGGTTCTCCGATGGCCTGCTCGAGCTATTCGAAGCAGTCCAGGCCCTCCGGCGGACAAACGTAGGTCCCCTGATCCAGCGTGTTCAAATAGTCGGATAGACCGCTGGACCCGCACACCGTCTCCCACAGGCACTCGTCGAGGGGATAGCCCTCGAGGTCGACACAACTCTGCGGAACGGGCTTGCACTCGGCCGCTGGCTCCACCCAGACGGGTGGATGCTGGCCATAGTCGCACCACTTGCTCGGGACCACGCAGAGCATGCCTTGCGCGCAGGTCCCCTCGCCGCACTCGACCGGCGGAAAGTCCCAGGGGTCCTCCGCCGAGGTCTCGCCCTCCGTGTTGGCCGAGTCCGTCGAGTCGCTCTCGGTCTCGCTGGCCACGTCGTCCGAATCGCCCGAGTCGTCACCCGAATCACACGCGAAGGCGGTCGTTAGCAGGACAGTGATGAGTAGCGCTTGGCGCATGCCTGGGGTGTGCCAGGACCAGCGTGGATCGATCATCAGAAGCTCGATGCCCGAAGGGATCCAGCTCGTTGGCGCCAAACACCTGCGCGAATTTCACCTCACTCCACCACGATCTCGCCGCTGACGATCGTGCTCGTCTCCCCCTGCGGCAAGAACAGCAGCGAGAGGTTCACCCGCGCGAGCGCCTGCTCGACCGCCAGCGGCAGCTTGCCTTGCTGCTCGGCTTGCTTGTCCGCGACGATCTTCTCGACCGGCGTGGCGATCAACGATCCGACCCCGCGCAGCAGCAGCTTGAGCAAGCCGACCCGCTCCGGCAGCACGCGGATCTCCAGCTCGCGGAAGCTCTTGACCTCGGATCGCTTGCGCAGCTCGTCGATCGCCACATCGAATCCGCCGAATTGATCGATCAGCCCGATGTCCTTGGCCCGCTTGCCCGACCACACCCGACCGCGCGCGATCTTGTCGATGTCTTGCTTGGACTTGCCCCGCGCGTCCGCGACCCGCTGTAGGAACAGGTCATAGATTCGCTCGATCCCCGCCCGGACCTTCTGCTTCTGCTCGTCGGACCAGGGCTGCCAGATCGTGTTCATCTCGATGCCCTCGCCGCCCCGCTCGAGCCGATCGACGGTCACGCCGAGCATGTCGAGCAGCCCGGACACGTCGAAGTGCATGGTAACCACGCCGATCGAGCCGGTCGTGGTCAGCGGCTGGGCGAAGATCTCGTCGGTGCCCATCGCCACGTAGTAGCCACCGCTGGCCGCCACGTCGCTCATCGAGACCACGATCGGCGGGCTCTTGCGCGGGTCCTTCTTCCACGCCTCGTGGGTTCGCTGGACCTCGCGCCACATCACCTCGGACGCGAACGCCGAGCCGCCGCCCGAGTCGACGCGCAGCATCACACCCTTGCAGGCCGGATCGGCGCGCAGCGCCTGCAGGGTCTCGGCGATCGTGTCGCCGCCGGTCATGATGATCTCGAGCAGCGGGATGTAGCGGCTCTTGCCGTCGACGATCGTGCCCTCGATCAGCACGACCGCGATGTAGGGCGCGACGCTCCACGTCTCATCCTGCGGATCGGTCGGCTCGAAGCTCGCGAGCGAGACCTCGGCCCCGAGCTCATCGGACAGCTTGTCGATCAGCTCGTCGCGGTGCATCACCTCGTCGGCGAGCCCAGCCTCGACCGCGCGCGCGGGCCCGAGCGGCGCCTCGCTGACCAGCTCGCGGACCTTGGCCTTGGTCAGCCCGCGCGCCTGCGCGATGTCGTGGACGGCGATCTCCCAGGTGTCGTCGAGCAGCGCTCCCCGCTGCTCGGCGTCCCACTCGCTGCGATCAGAGCGAGTGAAGTTCTCGTGCGCGCTCTTGTACTCCTCGATGTGCATGGCCTCGACCTTCACGCCGAGCTTGGCCAACGCATCCTTGAAGTAGAGCCGCCGCGTCGCGAGCCCGACGGTGTCGAACTCGCCCGCCGGATGCGTGTAGACCTTCTCGGCGACCGAGGCCAACCAGTAGTCGCGCAAGCCCGGCTGCTCGACCCACGCGAACACGTGCCCGCCCGCGTTGCGAACCCGCCGCAGCGCCTCGCGCAGCTCCTGGCCTGCGCCCCAGCCCATGTCGAAGTCGTCGGCCTTGACCAGCACGACCGCGCGCTCGCCCGCCTGCTCGGCGCGCTCGAGCCGGCGCAGCGCGGAGATCAACGTGCGTTGATCTCCGATCTTTCCGAGCTCGTAGGCGTCGACGTCGACCCGCCGCGGCCAGAACACCCGACCTTGGCGCCGCGTGCTGAACCGAGCCTTGTACGAGATGCCGTCGACGCCATTACCGAGGCCGGCGTGCATGCCGACCCCGACCACGCCGTAGTCCCACGCCACGCTCAGCGCGACCGACCCGCGCAGCGCGGTGGTCTTGCCGATGAACGCGAGCGTGTCCTCGTCGATCACGTCGGCCTGGACCCGCTCGACCTGACCGGCCAGCTCGATGCCCTGGTAGCGCACGCCCACGCGCCCGTAGGGCAGCACGTCGAAGGTGCTGATGTCCGCGAAGCCGCGCCGCTCGCTCTGATCGACGCGCGTGGTCACGCCTCCGGCCATCTCCAGCCAGTGATTGCCGAGCGGTCGCAGGGCCAGCTCGCCCGCGAGATCGAGCGTCGGCCGGTACGACTCGTCGCGCAGATCGGCGGGCGCGAGCCGAGCGACGAGGCCCAAGCTCGCGTAGTTGGTCATGCGGAACACCGCGCCGAGATCGACCTGGGGCGTGCGCAGCGGTCGGCCTGCTTGCTGGATCCCGTGCACGCCCACGCCGAAGCTGCCCCACTCGCCCTGCCCGAGCGCGAGGCCAAAGCTGAGCTTGGTCATCGGCTCGTTGTGGGCGCGGTCGTAGTCGAACCGCCCGCTGCGAAAGCCCGGCTCGAGCGCCTGCACGCCGATCGCCAGCGCGAAGCCCCAGCCGACGTTGACCGACAAGAACCCGCCGAAGCCGGACCCGCGCGCGAAGTCGTAGATGGTCTGGTAGCCGAGCAGCGTGAGGTCGAGCCCGCGGACCGAGTTGAGCAGCGCCGGGTTGAGCTCGAGCGAGCTCGCGTCGCCGCTGCTCGAGAGATCCGTGATCGGTCGATCGACGCCCTCGTGCAGCTCGCGGCGCTCGACCACCGGATCCTGCGCCCACGCCGGGGCGGCCAGCAGGATCTGACTGAGCGCCAGCACCGTCAGGCCGAGCGACCGGATTTTCACTGGATCTCGTCCTCGGTGATCTCGTCCACGATCGCCAGCAGGTAGCGGACATCGACGAGCCGCAGCGTCTCGTCCCAAGGGACCGCGATGCCGCGCTCCTTTCCGAACAGCACCTTCGCGCCGAGCGGCACGCCGGAGACGTTCTCGCCGAGCCCAGCCTCGAGATCCTCGTCGTCCTCGTCGTCGACGTCGTAGGCGACCTTCGGCATCGTCCGCGCGACCTCGACCACCTCGCCGAGCACCGCCTGGCGGGCGTTCTCTTTCGCGCCCTCCGGCAGGAACAGCCCAGACTCGAGCCGATCGGGATCCTTGATGATGCGCACGAGCACCCGCATGCCGAGCGGCTGCACGTGACGGCTGACCTTGGGAGGAGGCGGTGGCGGCGTGATGACCTTGCGGTCACTAGAGTCCGAGGACATTGAACGCATTACACCGGAACCCGAGCGCCCCCGCTACAGCAACCTGAGCGCCTACCGCGCTCGGAGGACCGCGCGCAGCGTACACAAATGTCACTCGGTCCGAAGCCGACGCTGCGGCATCATCCGCGCAGCTCAGCCCCCTTGGGGCTGACGAGGACATTCAGCGAGCGCCTCGTCGAACGCGAGGCAGGCAGAACGAGCATGGCAGACGACGACTTCCGTCACGAGTCGGTCCAAGATCAGCGATCGATCGTCGCGTACCTCAAGGCGATCACCGCCGGAATCGAGAAGGGCCAGCTCCAGCTCGGCACCGCCGAGCACATGCTCGACCTCCAGCCGCACGGCCTGCTCGAGCTGCAGGTGCTGGCCAAGCGCAAGGCCGGGCGGGTCAGGCTCTCGCTCCGGCTCGGCTGGCGCGAGGACGACGAGCACGAACCCAGCGAGACGCTGACGATCAAGGCCGACTGAGGCGCGCGTCGTGACGACCACCAGCGAAGCCATCGCGGTCGCCGGAGTGCGGGAGAACTTCAAGTTCCTCGCGCTCGAGGTCACCAAGCTGCTCGAGGACACCCAGCGGATGATCGTGAGCCCGCGCGAAGAGGTGATGCGCAAGATCGTCGACCGCGACGACTACATCGACAACCTCAAGTCGATGATCGAGAACAAGTGCTTTCGCCTGCTGACCAGCGAGGAGCTCGACGAAGGCACCATCGATCTGATCCGAGCGATCAACACGACCAGCAACAACCTCGAGCGAATCGCCGACTTCGGCGTCAACATCGTCGGTCAGCTCCGCTTCATCGCCGACCTCGAGATCCTCCACCGCTTCGATCCCGAGCCCTTCTTCGCCGAGATCTTCACCGCGCTGGGCGGCGTCGAGGATGCGCTGTTCCGGCGCAACATGTCGCTCGCGCTGGCGATCTGCCGCGCCGAGCTCGAGATCGACGAGCTCTACGATCGCGTGTTTCGCCGGATCATGAACGATCTGCGCGCCGGCGACTCGCCCGAGGATCTCGTCACCACGCTGTTCATCTACCGCTACCTCGAGCGCGCCGGCGACTCGCTGCTCAACATCGGCGAGGCGGCGATCTTCGCGACGCTCGGCGAGAAGCTCAAGGTCAGCGAGTTCCAGGCGCTCGAAGAGACGCTGGCCAGCGCGGCGGTCGAGCTCGATCTCAGCGAGGTCGACTACGAGGGCATCTGGGAGACTCGCTCGGGCAGCCGGATCGCGCGGGTCCAGACGGCCAGCGAGAGCGGCAGCGGGCGCGCGGTCATCTTCAAGGAAGGTCGGACCAACAAGGTGCTCGAAGAGAAGCAGGCGCTCGAGCTGTGGGAGCAGCTCGAGCCGGGCCTCCCGCCGCGGATCTTCGGCTTCCACGATCACGGCGCCAAGGCCTCGCTGCTGCTCGAGTTCCTGCAAGGCGAGACCTTCCAGCGGGTGATCCTCGACTCCGACGCGCGGGTCTGCTCGAGCGCGTTCATGCTGGTGATCGAGGCGATCGGTCGGGTCTGGCAGCGCACGCTCGAGCACGAGCCCTGCCCGCCCAACTTCGTGCGTCAGACCGACAGTCGGCTGCCCGACGTGTTCAAGGTCCACCCCGAGTTCATGACCCCGAGCGCGTGGATCGGCGGGCTAGCGATCCCGGGCTTCGAGGAGCTGCTCGCCGAGGCCCGCGTGCTCGACAAGGAGCTCATCGCGCCCTTCCGCGTGCTGATCCACGGCGACTTCAACACCGACAACGTGATCGTCAACCTCGCGCAGCGACGCGTGCACCTGATCGATCTCCACCGCTCGCGTCCCTTCGACTACCTCCAGGACGTGTCGGTGTTCATCGTGTCGAACTTCCGGCTCAAGATCTTCGACTCGGCCCCGCGCCGTCGCCTCGATCAGATCAGCCGCGAGTTCTTTCGATTCGCGCGGGGCTTCGCCGAGGCGCACCAGGACACCAGCTTCCACGCCCGCCTCGCGCTCGGCCTCGCCCGCTCGTTGCTGACCTCGACCCGCTTCGACATGGATCCCGACTTCAGCCGCTCGATGATGCTGCGCGCCCGCTACCTGATCGAGCGCCTGCTCGAGTTCCGCGCCCACGTCGAGGCTGGCCGGGTCAGCTGGAGCGAGTTTGTCTTGGATGAGTCGACGCTCGTCCCCTAGCCCTCCTGGAGCTCGACCAACACGTGACCAAGCATTCCACCCCCAAGATTGCCGTGGTCGGCATCTCCGACGGCTGGTCGACCGAGCGCCTGCTCGACGCCGTCGAGGCCAAGACCGGGTATCGCCACCTCGTCGACATGCAAGACGTCGTGCTCGAGCTCGGCGACCGCGAGCCGACGCTCCTTCACAAAAGCGTCGACCTCGGCACGCTAGACGCCATCATCGTCAAGAAGATCGCCGGCGAGTACAGCCCCGACGCGCTCGATCGGGTCGATCTTCTGCGCGTGCTCGCCAGCCGCGGCGTCCGGGTATTCTCGCGCCCGCAGAGCATCGCCGCGCTGATCGACCGGCTCTCGTGCACGATCAAGCTCCAGCTCGGCGGCATCCCGATGCCGCCGACCCGCGTGACCGAGAGCGTCGACGAGGCGCTCGCGATCATCGCCGAGCTCGGGGCCGTCGTCGCCAAGCCGCTCTACACCTCCAAGGCCCGCGGCATGCTGATCCTGCGCGCAGTCGGGAGCGAGCGTGGCCCCGCCGACGAGCATGAGCTGCGCACGCAGATCAGCGAGTTCAAGGCCACCAACCAAGTCATGTACCTCCAGCAGCTGCTCGACCTGCCAGGCCGCGATCTCGGCGTCGTGTTCCTCGGCGGCGAGTACCTGGCCACCTACGCGCGGGTCAGCAGCGGCTCGTGGAGCACCTCGACCAGCAAGGGCGGTCGCTATCAGGCACACGAGCCGAGCCCCGAGGTCATCGCGCTGGCCCGCCGCGCGCAGGCGCTGTTCGAGCTCGACTTCACCTGCGTCGACGTGGTCGAGACCAAGGACGGGCCCAAGGTGTTCGAGGTCTCGGCGTTCGGGGGATTTCGTGGCCTCGAGGAGGCTTGCGGTGTCGATGCCGCGGCGGCCTACGTCGATCATGTGCTGCGCTCGCTCGAGCGCGAGCGGGGGGGCGCGTGAGCGCTGGCCCGATCAGCTCGATCGCCGACGCGGTCGCGGCCCAACGCGACGCGCACCCGGCCGTGGCTGGCCGCGGCTGGGACTTCGACGGCTTTCGCGTGTGGGTCGAGAGCAACGAGCCGCACCTGCTCAGCGAGCTCGAGCGCTACTTCGCCGACTTCACCCCGCTCGCCGCCGGCACATACGAGCAAGCGGCCGCGACTGGCCCGCTCACTCGGATCAGCGCGATCGAGCTCGAGCACCCGCCCGACTTCGCCGCCGGGCACCAGCTCTCGATCGGCGAGTACAAGCCGAGCGTGAAGGGGCCCAAGGAGGCCTACTTCGATCTGCCGGATGGTCGCGTGGTCAACAAGGTCCGGACTGGAATGTGGTTTCTGTTCGGGCGCGACGATCACCTCGCGATCGGCCCCTGCCTGGCAAACCCCAACCAGATCATCAATTTCGTCAACAACCGGATGATCCAGTGGGCGCTCCACCGTGGCGCCCTGCTCGGTCACGCGTCGGCCGTCGGCTACCGCGCCCGAGTCGAAGATCTGCCACGCACGATCGCGATCGCCGGGTTCTCGGGCATGGGCAAGTCGACGCTCGCCCTGCACTTGATGAACGATCGCCGGCTCGACTTCGTGAGCAACGATCGCGTGATGATCCACCCTGCCGCGGGCGGCCAGCCTGGCTCGATCGAGGGCGTCCCCAAGCACCCGCGCATCAACCCGGGCACGATCCTGCACAACCCCGCGCTCGTCGAAGTGCTGACGCCAGCCGAGCGCGAGCGCTTCGCCGCGCTCGAGCCCGACGAGCTGTGGCAGCTCGAGCACAAGTACGACGGCCTGATTCGCACCTGCTTTCCGCGGCAGCGCTTCTCGTTGCGCGGGCACTTCGTCGGGCTCGTGCTGCTCAATTGGACCCGTGAAGGCGGCCCGACCCAGGCCCGCAGGATCGACCCACGCGAGCGCCGAGAGCTCTTGCCCGCGCTGATCAAGGAGCCCGGGGTGTTCTACAGCCCTGGCCCGGGCGAGGCGCCGACCCGCGACGTCGACCGCTACCTCGACTACCTCGACGGCGTGGCCGTGCTCGAGCTCTCGGGCAAGGTCGACTTCGACTTCGGGCGCGACGCCGCTCTGGAGCTGCTCGGGCTCGCGTAAGCTCGGGGGTGGCATGAAAAACGACGGCGAGTCGGTCTTCGAGCCAGCGATCCCCGAGCACGAGCGGCGCACCATCTCGATCATTCAGCGCCGCTCGATCCCGGATCCGATCCGCCTCGCCCGCTACACCCGCACGCCCGAGATCGGCCCGACCGTGCTGTTCTTCTCGGGCGGCTCGGCGCTGCGCAAGACCAGCCGGGTGCTGACCGAGTACACGCACAACTCGATCCACCTGATCACGCCCTTCGACTCGGGCGGCAGCTCGGCAAAGCTGCGCGACGCGTTCCCGATGATCTCGGTCGGTGACCTGCGCAACCGCCTGATGGCGCTCGCCGACACCCAGCTCAAGGGTCACCCCGAGGTCTACCGCCTGTTCGACACCCGGTTCCCCTCGGACGCCGAGCAGGCGCTGCTACGCGAGAGCCTCGACGCGATGGTCCGCGGCCGTGATCCGCTGGTCGCCGCGGTCCCGCAGCCGCTGCGCAAGCTGATCCGCAACCACCTCGGGTACTTCGTCGAGAGCATGCCGGCGAGCTTCGACCTGCGCGGGGCCAGCATCGGCAACCTGATCCTCGCGGGCGGCTACATCAACAACCGCCGTGACATCGACGCGGTGATCTTCCTGTTCTCCAAGCTGGTCGCCGTGCGCGGCATCGTGCGACCGATCGTCGACAGTAACCTCCACCTGTCGGCCGAGCTGGCCGACGGGACCGTGGTCGTCGGTCAGCACCTGATCACCAGCCGCGAGCACCCGCTGAGCGCCCCGATCCGCAAGCTGCGGCTGACCGAGACGATCGAGGCGCCCGAGCAGCTCGCGACCGTGACGATCGACGATCGCACCCAACAGCTGATCGACGAGGCCGAGCTAATCTGCTTTCCGATCGGCAGCTTCTTCACCTCGGTGATGGCTTGCCTGCTGCCCAAGGGCGTCGGCAGCTCGGTCGCGCGGGCCGGGTGCCCGAAGATCTACGTGCCCAATTGCGGTGAGGATCCCGAGGAGCTCGGGCTCGCGCCGCACGATCAGGTTCGGCGGCTGATCCAGCAATTGCGCAGCGACGCGGGCGAGGACACTCCCGTCCAGCGGCTGCTCCACTTCGTGCTGGTCGACAGCAAGCGGGGCGAGTATGCGGGTGGGTTGGACGTGGCCGCGATCGAGGAGCAGGGCGTCGAGGTGATCGATACGGCGCTGGTCAGCGATGAGACGGCGCCGCTGATCGAGCCGCGACGGCTAGTTGAATTGCTGCTATCGTTGGTGTGATCATGGGCGACGAAAGTGACGTTCATGAATGTGAGATCATCCCTCCCCCGAGTGCCATCGAGCGGATGATGGCCTAGGGTCCCGAGCAACTCGACTTTCCCAGCCAGGACGAGTCAATGACCAAACAGTGGACTGCAGACGATATCGTCCGACTGCCCCCCATCGAGGCGATCCGCAATCGCCCAGAGATGTACATTCGTGATATCGGCCCTACTGGCATCAACAGAATGATCCTCGCGCTCGTCCTCGACACGCTGGATCTGCACATCGCGGGAGCATGTACGACCCTCACCATCGACACCTCGTTGCCCATTCGGGTCGGCGATGATGGCCCTGGCTTCCCAGACGGCACTGTCGAAGATTGCGCCACCCAGATCCACGTCGGGAGCCCCCGACCTGGTGTGCGCCCCCCCAGCAACGCTCTGGTCGTCGTTAATGCGCTGTCCACCGCGCTGACCGTGGAGTCCTGCGCAGACGGCCTGTGCCAGCGCTGGCGTTTTGTCGAGCACGAGCTCGTCGAAGCATCCAGCCATCGTTGCCGCCGCGCAGACCGAATCACGCGAGTCTGTTTTTGGCCCGATCCCAGCGTGCTTCAGGCGAGCGATCCTGACCATCGCCGCTTGCTCGAGCTGCTGGCAACTCTCCCTGGGTTGCTTGCCAACCTACGCATCTACCTCGACGGACAGCGCTTGACGTCCGAGCAGCTACTTCCACGCGCAAGCCAACATTGACCATGGGCGGCATTCAGCCCCCATCGTCCCCCAACAAAAATTCATAGCGACACCCCAGCATCCCCTGCTTGGCCCCGACCACGCACGTAGAGCTGACCGGCCGCTGTGACGCCAGCTCGAGCACCGCCTGCGCGGCGCCCATCGTTGCGAGCTCGATCGCTAGGTGCCAGACCTCGACCCCGCTGACCTCGACGAAGATACGCGCGCCCTCGCGACGGCCGCGAAGCGTGCCGCTGTCGGTGAAGCTGGACCACATCCGCGGCATGACCTGCTGGAGCGTCCCGTCGATGTCTCCGATCTCCATCAAGCTGCGATAGCGGCCTTGGCTCAGCGCCCAGTGGCCGGCGCTCACTCCCAGCCGAAACCATGTCCGCTCATCACCGGCATAAAAGCGCTTCAACCACGCCTCTTGAAAGCGGATGTAGTCGTGGACCGAGACACTCGTGGTCGGGGTGAAGGGCTGGCCAAAGCTCGGCACCTCGTGGACCAGCTCGGCGATCAGCTCGTCCCACGCCGCTTGCCCGAACTCCTGCACCAGCGCCTCGCGTCGAGCGATGAAGAAGGCTCCCTTCATGTACACGTGGTCCTCCTTCCCCTGGCGGGCGAGGCGGTCGAGCGCCTCACGCGGACATTGATCTGTTTCGGCCGCGCTGACTAGCCCACACACGAGTGGGGTCGGGCCCCCTCGGCAACATGCGGGCTCATACTGTGGCTGCTCGTTCGCGCACGTGAGCGCGGTGACCACCTCGGCTCCATCCATGATCGGCCGTGCCGGTCACACCCATCGGACTATGCTTGCGTTGGCGGCCTCCCGCGAGAGCCACGATGCCGAGCGCCAAGCTGTCCTCGATCCTGCTCCTGGTCCCACTCGCCTGCGCGAGCGCGAGCGCGCCGGAGCCCCTGGAAGCTCCGATCGCCAGCGCGCCCATGGCCGCTTCCGCGCCCGCTCCCGCCCCCACCGTCGAGCCCGAGCCGATCCCCGAGCCCGCTCCCGAGCCAGAGATCCTCCCACCGCTCAGCAGCGAGCGCCTCCCCGAGCTCGACGAGGTGCCCACGGACGCCCCCTTGGTTCACGCCCACGTCGACATCGATCGCTTCGACCTCGGCGGCCCCTCGATCACCCGAATCTCGCCTGGGGCCAGCCAGGACCACATCATCGCGGCGCTCGAGAACGTCGAGGGCGCCCGCCACCTCGATCTCGGTGGGACCGAGATCGTCGACCTCCACCACATCGAGCGGCTCGACTCCGTCCAAACACTGCTGCTGTGGGACACCTTCGTGGTCGACCTCGCGCCGATCGCCGGCTTCGACGAGCTCGAGGTGCTCGACATCAGCGGCACCGGCATCGAGGAGCTTCGACCGCTGCGCGACCTGGTCAAGCTGACCAAGCTGCTCGCCAACCAGACCAACGTCCGCAGCCTCGACCCCCTGCGCGAGCTTCGCGAGCTGGTCGTCCTCGATCTCTCCGGCACGCCCGTGCGCGACCTCGAGCCGCTCGCCAAGCTCGACAAGCTCCAGACGCTGATGCTCGCCGACACCCGGGTCCGCAGCGTCCGTCCGCTCGCCAAGCTCGCCAACCTGCGCACGCTCTCGCTCGCCGACACGGCCGTGACCGACGTCAGCCCGCTGCTCGACCTCGAGCGGCTCGAGACGCTCTCGCTCGCCGACACGCCGGTCAGCAGCACGAGCGGGCTGCTCGACATGCAGCAGCTCAAGACCCTCGACGTGCGCGGGACCAAGCTCAGCTCCGCGCAGGTCACCAAGCTCGAGGCGGCGATGCCCTTCACGCTGGTGCTCGATGACGCGTGGACGCGCGAGAACGCGGCAACCCAGGCCGAGGCGGCCGAGTCGGACGAGGAGCCCGAAACGGTCCAAGCACCAAAAGCCTCCGAGACGCCGTGACGCTCCGGCTAGGCGATCCGCGCCACCATACGCGTTCGCGCGAATGGAACCATTGCTCGAGACCCACGCGCAGCTCGGAAGCCACAATTAGATTCGCGAAGCATCGAAGTAGATTCGCTTCAAACGTCGAATGCAATGATCATTCGATCATGCAGTCGAAGCCTGAGTCGCGAATCCCCGTCCCGCTCTCCGCCTTCGTTGCAATTGGCCTGGCGCTCGTCGCCCCCGCCGAGGGTCAGGCCTACAAATTCGACGCACAGGTCGCCGCTTGGGAGAGCACGTACCTGAGCACGCCGATCGACCTCGAGGGCCGCGTCGTAGACGAGCAGGGCGCCGCGATCGTCGGCGCGCAGATCACCTTGCTCGGCTGGGGCGAGAGCCTCGACAACGACCAAGAGGCGACCGCCTCGTCGGCTGGCGGCGCGTTCCAGCTCGCCGGGCTCGCCCGAGCCAACGTGCTCGCTCGGATCGAAGCGCCTGGCCACTACGTCGAGATCATCCCGGTCGAGCTCCAGCGACCGCTGGACGAAGACATCGCCGAGCTCGAGGTCGTGCTCTACGCCAAGCGATTCGATCGCGCCCGGCTCAGCTTCACCGGCGACGTGATGTTCGCCCGCCGGATGCTCGATCGCGACGAAGACGGCGTCGAAGGCGAGCCCGGCGATCTCCTGCACTTCGCGACGATGAAGCAGGACAGCGCGGCGCTGTTCCGCTTCGTCGAGCCGGTCCTGCAGGCCGACGACGTCACGGTCATCAACCTCGAGACCCCGATTACCGACGATCTCGACGCTCCGCACCCGACCAAGAGCTTCGTGTTCAACGCCTACCCCGAGAGCGCCGCGGCGCTCGAAGGAGTCGGCGTCGACGCGGTCACGCTCGGCAACAACCACGTGTTCGACTACCTCGGCGCCGGCGTCGTCGACACGCTGATGCACCTCGACGCGCTCGGGTTGCCCTGGTTCGGAGCCGGGCTGACCGACACCGACGCGCGCGGCAACTGGTGGGCGACCAGCGTCGGCGGCGTCGACCTGGCCATGCAGGGCTTCAGCGACTTCGTCGGCACCAATTACGGCGGCGAGGCGCTCTATGTGATCGCCGACGACAGCCCGTCCAAGCCCGGCGCGCTGTGGTCGACCGAGGGTCGCATCCAGCAATTCGTCGATGTCGCGAAGGCGGCCCAGCGCTTCGCGATCCCGATCTTCCATGGCGGGAGCGAGTACGTGTTTCGCCAGACCGCCGGCATGCGGAGCGACTTCAAAACCGCGATCCAGCGCGGCGCCGGGCTGGTCATCGCCCACCACCCCCACGTCGTCCACGGCGTCGGCACCTACGACGGCGGCCAGGGTCGACGCTTCGTGCTCGGCTCGCTCGGCAACTTCGTGTTTGATCAGCGGCTCTACGAGACCTTCTTGTCGTACATCGCGGTCGTCGATCTCGAGCAAGGTGCGAGCGGGGTCCGAGTCGATCGCTTGCGGCTCGTGCCGATCCACATCGACGGCTACATCCCGCGCATGCTGACCGGCACGGGCGTCGCCGAGCTCGGTCGCTACGTCGCCCACCTCTCGACCGCCGAGCAGCTCGCGGGTGGCCTGATCCGCGCGGTCGTGTTCGCCGAGCAGAACGGCCGGCTGGTCGTGCTGACCAGTGAGGCCAGCGCGCTGACCAGCGATCTCGTCGACAAGCGGGTCGTGCCGATCTCGAGCGGCTCGACCGGCCCCGTCGCGCTGATGCCCTTCAGCACCAACGACGCGCTCGCCCGGGTCGCCAGCAAGCCCAACGCGACTTGCGAGCTGGGCCGCGACACGCTGCTCTACGGCGACTTCGAGGATCGCGACGTCGATGACGTCGCCGCCGAGGGTGATCGCTGGGAACAGACCAGCGCTCGCTACGTTCAGCGCGTCGTCGTGCGAACGGGCCAGGCAGCCGCCGTGCTGCTGCGCAGCTCGACCAACACCACCCGGGCCAGCCTCGTCACCAGCGCGCGTCCGCCCGCGCTGCCCGGCCGCAAGTACACCATCATCGCTTGGGTGAAGGGCCAAAACGCCGGCAAGCTCGAGGTCGTGGTCCGGTGGGTGAAGCTCGACGGCACCACGATCTCCAGCACGATCCCCTACACCAAGGCGGCCGGGACCTGGGACTGGCGGCGCTTCACGATCAACCTGACGGCACCAGCCAACACCGACAGCGTAGAGATCACCTATCGGCAGAGCCCACCGGCCAGCGGCGAAGGCCAGGTGTTCCTCGATGACGTCGAGCTGGTCGAGTGGGATACGAAGACGATCGCTTCGACATCCACCGGTATATCGGTCACTACACCGAACGGGTACGACCATGTCCGCTGCGCGGCGGCCGGGAGCCAGCTCGAGCTGACGCTCACACACCGGGTCTACGAGACGCCCTGATTCGAGTGCTCGATTGTGCGGCCGAGCGGCACGGCTCGGTCCGCTGATTCCCTACATCATTGAACTTTCGATCAACATTGTCCCAAAGGCCAATTGATCTGAATGCACTGTCGCCGTGCCATGGTCGTCGAGCATGCGATCAAATTTCAGCGCCCCCCTCGGATTCACATTTACAGTGAGCCTGGCATTCGTCATTGCACCATTCGAAAGCCAGGCATACCAATTCGACGCCCAAGTCGCTGCTTGGGAAGAGATGTACAATGCCACGCCAATCGATCTCGACGGCTTCGTGGTCGACGAGTTGGGCGTAGCCCTCGACGGCGCCCAGATCACCTTGCTCGGCTGGGGTGAGAGCATCGACAACGACCAAGAGGCGACCAGCACGATGGCTGGCGGTACGTTCCAGCTAGCCGGCCTCGCCCGCGCCAACGTGCTCGCGCGAGTCGAGGCGCCCGGCTACTACCCCGAGGTTGTCCCGCTCGACCTGCAGCGGCCGCTCGACGAGGACATCGTCGAGCTCGAGGTCGTGCTGCGTGCCAAGCGGTTTGACCGGGCTCGGCTGAGCTTCGGCGGCGACGTGATGTTCAACCGCCGCTTCCTCGACCGCGACGACGACGGGATCGAGGGCGAGCCGAGCGATCTCCTGCACTTCGCCACGCTCGAGCAGGACACCGCCGCGCTGTTCCGCTTCGTCGAGGAGCTCCTGCACAGCGACGACATCACGACGGTCAACCTCGAGACCCCGGTCACCGACGACCTCGATGACCCGCACCCGACCAAGAGCAACGTGTTCAACGCTTACCCCGAGAGCGCCGACGCGATCCCGGGAGTCGGCATCGACGCGGTCACACTCGGAAACAACCACGTGTACGACTACCTCGACGTTGGCGTCGAGGACACGTTCATGCACCTCGACGCGCTCGGCATCCCATGGTTCGGCGCCGGGCTCAGTGACACCGACGCGCGCTCGAACTGGTGGGCGACCAGCGTCGGCAGCATCGACCTGGCAATGCAGGGCTTCAGCAACATCGTCGGCGAAGATTATGGTGGCGACGATCTCACGGTGATCGCCGACAACAGCCCGCTCAAGGCCGGCGCGCTGTGGGCGAGCGAGAGTCGGATCGAGCAATTCATCGACACCGCGAATGCAGCCGACCGGTTCGCAATCCCGATCTTCCACGGTGGGAGCGAGTACCTGTTCCGCCAGACCTCCGCCATGCGCGACGACTTTCGGACCGCGATCGATCGCGGGGCCGGTCTGGTCGTCGCGCATCACCCCCACGTCGTGCACGGCGTGACCACCTACGACGGCGGCGACGGCCGCCGCTTCGTGCTCGGCTCGCTCGGCAACTTGGTGTTCGACCAAGAGTTCTACGAAACCTTCATGACCTACCTCGCGATCGTCGATCTCGAGCAGGGGCCGAGCGGGGTCGAGGTCGCGCAGATTCGCCTCGCGCCGATCCACCTCGACGGTTACGTTCCGCGGCTCTTGGCTGGGCCGGGCGTCAGCGAGCTCGGTCGCCACGTCGCCCACATCTCGACCGCCGAGCAGCTCGCCGGCGGCCTGACCCGCGCGGTCGTGTTCGCCGAGCA
>CBFGLP010001051.1:0-7814 GCA_965649595.1 uncultured Myxococcales bacterium
GGGTCGATCAGCGGGTTGTCGTTGGCGCCGTTGATCTCGGTCTCGATCCACGCGCGCATCCACGGCAGGGCGTCCAGCAGCACGCCGGCGACGTGCGGGGCGCAGCGGATCGAGTAGCGATCCTGCAGCCGGCCCTCGAAGCTCGGGCCCGGCCGGTACTCGAGCGCCTCGGCGACCCAGCGGGCGTAGAGCGCCTGGCCGGGGTGCGGCTTGGCGGCGAAGATCCGCGCGTCGAAGTGGGCCGGGTTGCCGCGCAGCGCCTCGCTGGCGGCCGCCGTGATCGCAGCCGAGATCCGGGCGATCCGCTCGGCCCTCACGATCGCCAGGCAGATCAGCCCGGTCATGACCGAGGTGCCGTTCATGATCGCGAGGCTCTCCTTGGGCGCGAGGCGAAGCGGCTCGAGGCCGAGCTCGGTCAGCACCTCGGCGGTCGCTCGCTCGCGGCCGCCGAACGTGCACTCACGCTCGCCCACGAGCAGGGCGGCGACATACGAGAGCGGCGTGAGATCGCCGCTCGCCCCGACCGAACCCTCGGCAGGGATCCGCGGCAGCACGCGGCGATCGAGCAACAAGCAGAGCCGCTCGATCAGCTCGGGCCGCACCGCCGACCAGCCCTGCGCCAGCGAGGCGAGCCGCACGGCGACCACCGCCGCGGCCTCGTGCTCGTCGAGCACCCGGCCGGTCCCACAGCCGTGAAAGCGCAGCAGGTTGAGCGGGAGCTCGCGAACGTAGTCGTCGGGCACCTCGGTCAAGCACGACTCGCCGAACCCGGTCGTCACTCCGTACACGCGATCACCCGCGGACAGGCGCTGGGCGAGCAGCTGCGCACCCGCGCCCAGCCGGGCTCGAAACTCGTCTCGTTGCGAGAGCACGACCGCGTGCCCGTCGATGGCGATGGCGACGACGTCTTCGATCGTCATCGCTCGCTCGCCGATCACCACGACCTTCGCGGCGTCACTCATCTCCGGCGCTGCTCCAGAAGTCATAGAAGTTGAACCAGTTGTCCGGGGCCCGGCGAGCGTAGTGCTCTAGCCGATGGGCGTACACCTCGACGTAGTGCTGAATCGCAGCCTCGCGCTGGCCCCGCGGAAGGTCGATCCGCTCGGCGAGCGGCTCACAGCGCAGCACGTAGCGGTTGGGCGGCTCGAACAACCCGAACACCATGTAGACCGGGCAGCGCAGCACCGAGGCCATGATGTAGGGCCCAGTTGGGAACCGAGCCGGCTGCCCGAAGAACTCGGCGGTGGTCGAGCGCTCGTTGAGGCCGAGCCGATCGCCGAGCACCGCGACCAGCTCGCCCGCGGCGATCCGCTCTTGGACCTCGAGGATGTAGGTGCGGTCGTCGGGGTTGATCTCGATCACCCGAACCCGCGACTGCCCACCGCTGACCTCGTCGAGGAAAGTCGCGATCATCTGGGCGTTGCGGTTGTGGGCGAGGATGTTGATCCGGACGTTCGACTCTCGCGCGACCGCCCGCATGGCCTCGAAGCTGCCGAGGTGAGCCCCGAGCAGGATCGCTCCGCGTCGCTGCTGGTCTAGCTCGCGCAGATATTGGGTGCCTTCGCGATCGAACTCGAACAGCTCACTGCGCCCCTGCACGAAGAACACTCGATCGAGCGCGACCTGAGCGAAGCGATAGAGGTGCCGGTACGCCGTGTAAAAGCTCGAGCGCCCCGTGACCCGCTCGAACCAGGCCCGCGAGGCTCGGCGCGCCGCCGGGGCGAAGAGCGTGAAGTAGAACATGATCACCCGCAGGAGCAGGTGACCGCCTCGACGACCGAGCACGCGGGTGACGAAGAGCAGCACGCGAATGCCGATCCTCGAGCCTCGCTCCTGCCGAGCGAGCCAGGCGGCCCGACCGGCCGCGGGCGGCTGGCTCGACTCCTCGGCCGCTTTGCTCGCGTCGCTCGCGGCCGCCTCGGTCGAGCGCTGCACGGCGAGCGCTCCGCGATCCGAAGCGTCGGACGAGGGGGCCTTGTCGTCGTCCACGCCTCCACCATGAGCCAAGCTCACGCCCGCGTCCATCGACGGACCCATCCGGCTCACGGCCGGCCCAGCGCTCGAAAGGGCCAGCTCATCCCTCGCCAGGCGAGGCGCGCCCAGCTCTCGACTACCAGCCGGCTGTGCATCCACGAGATCCGGGCGTTGTCGCGGACCAGGTGGAAGTGCGAGACGCCGCCCTCGGGGTAGCGCACGCAGGTCGGCAGGTTGACGACCGGCAAGCCCTCCCAGACCAGCCGCACGGCGACCTCGATGTCGAAGTCCATTCGCTGCCCGCAGCGAGGCGCGACCTCGCAGGCGGCGTCGAGCGGATAGACCCTAAACCCGCACATCGGATCCTCGATGACCTTGCCGAAGGTCTCGAGGTTGGTCCAAAACCGGGTGATCTGGCGGCCGATCAAGCGGCCCTTGGGCGCCGAGGCGTCGTAGATCGGCGCGCCGAGGATCAGCGCCTCGGGGCGCCTTCGTGCCGCATCGATGAAGGTCGGAAGATCGGCGAGCTCGTGCTGACCGTCGGCGTCGACCTGCAGCGCGTGCGTGTAGCCGAGCTCGCGCGCGACCTGAAAGCCGGTCGTGACCGCGGCTCCCTTGCCGCCGTTGTGCTCGCGGTGGTGCACGTGGGCGAGGCCGTCCCGACCGATCGCCTCGACCGTGGCCCGGCCCGGCGCAGCGCTGCCGTCGTCGATCACGATCACCGGCAGGTGCACGCGAACGGCCTCGGTCACTCCGCGGACCGTGTCCGGGTTGTCGAAGGTCGGGATCACGGCGCAGGGTCGAAACCGGCCGTCGCTCGCGCTCTCAGCCATCACGCCTGCCCGAACTCGAGCGTGCCCGAGCTGATGGGGGTGTTCGGGTCGCTCGCGAGCACGAACTCGACCGAGCCCGGCTTGCGCCGCTCCAGCCACAGCTCGGCTCGCTCGCCCGGCCGCAGCGGACGCACGAACTTGAGCCGCAGGACCCGACGCAGCCCACCGAGCTCCGACCAGCGAGCGCACGCGAGCTCGCGTGCGAGCTCGAGCTGGACCACGCCAGGAACGATCGGGAAGCTGCGGAAGTGCCCGCGCAGCGCGACGAGATCGCGCGGCACGTAGATCGAAAACCCGATCCTGCTCGGCGCCTCGCCCTGCTCGCAGGGCAGCGCTCGATACTCGAGCATGCGAACCGGCGGCTTGGGCTGATCGAGCAGCTCGAGCAAGCGCTTGCGCGTCAGCTTGCCGTTGGCCTCGCGCGGGAGCGCGTCGACCAGGCGAATCCGCCGAGGGATCACGACCGGATCCAGCCAGCGCCGCAGCTCGGACTTGATGTGCTCGATCGAGAGCCCAGGCGCCACGACGACCGCGACCGTCTCGCGGCCGCGCGCGCCCTCGACCTCGACGGCCGTTACCGCGGCATCCTCGACGCCGGGGAGCTCGAGCAAGCGCCGCTCGATCTCGGCCAACGCCACTCGCTTGCCGCCGACCTTGACCACGCCGTCGACGCGTCCGAAGTGGCGAAAGCGTGGCCGATCCGGGTCCTCTCCCTCGGCGGGCTCGAGCAGCTCGACTCGATCGGCGGTGATCCGAGGCCGTGCGCCACCCGGCGGCAAAAAGGGTGAGTCGACCCCGAGCTGGCCCTGCGCGTCGACGCTGACGTGCACGTGGGGCAAGGGCGTCCAAGCGGCTGCGTCCCCCACCGCCTCTTCTTCCTCGGGCAGCTCGGGCAGCTCGGGCAGCTCGTCCAGCGGCCGAGCGGGCGCGCCGTGGATCCGCCAGGCGATCCCGCCGGTCTCGGTCGAGCCGAGCACCTCGGTGATCCGCAGCCCATAGCGATCCCAGAGCATGTGCGCGGTCGCGGGCGGCAGCGCGGCACCCGACGAGAACACCCGTGCGAGCGGCGGGAGCTGGCCGCGATCGAGGATCCCGAGCGCCCGCAGGTGCGCGGGCACGCTGACCAGCACGTCGGCGTGCGTGCTCTCGAGCGCGGCTCGGACCACGCCCGCGTGCAGCGGCGTGTCGCGCAGGAACGACCCACCGCCGACGAGCGGCACGAGCACTGCGAACAACAGCCCGTAGATGTGGTGCGAGGGAACGGTCGCGACGATCCGGGTGCCGCGAGCGATCCCAAAGTGCTCGACCAGCACCAGCGCCTCGCCGAACAGCTGGCCCGCCGTCTTGGGGTGTCGCTGATGCTCGCCCGTGCTGCCCGACGTCCACACGCTCGCGACCGTGCGGGCGGCGGGCATCGGAGCGAGCACGATCGGCTCGGGGGCGGTCGCACGGTTCTCCTCACCGAGCAGCGGCCGCAGATCGAGCCCAGTCAGCTCGTCGGCGTCGTGGATGACCAACGAGATCGAGGGCTCCTCGGCCAAGCGGCGCAGCAACTCGGGCTGGGCGTTGGGCGGCAACGCGACCTTGTGCCCGCGCTGCCAGGCGGCCAAGAGCGCTACCGTGAAGTGGTAGCGATCGCTTGCTACACAAAGGATCTCGCGTGTGTCGGAAGGATCGGCCTCGGGCAGCACCGCCACGATCCGAGCGACATCGACCAACAGCCGCTCGGCGGTGCGCGATCCAGCGCTTCCAAACGCGACCAGCGACTCGGGCTCGTGCTGGGCGAGGATCGGCGTATGTCCGCCTCCCCGAGCCATGCTCGTGGTCAGGCTCGGCGCCAAGCTGGGTGCCATCATTGGCACCAGCGAGGCGACCGTGTGCGACTCCACGCTGAGGCTGCGATCGGTCATGGGGGGGACGTACTCGAAGGGAGGCGGATGCCCGGCCAGAGACCCGATCGGCGCGGGGTCGATTCAGCCGGCGGTCGACTCGCCAGGCGCAGGGCCGGCGAGCTGAGCGGCGAGCAGATCGACGATGTCACCGACGGTTCGAACCTTGCGCATGGCGTCCTCGCCGATCCGCTGGCCCGTGAATTGTTGAAGCTTCGCGACCAGATCGATCGCATCGATGCTGTCGAGATCCAGCTCCTCGAACACCTTCGAGTCGACGTGGATGTCCTCGACAGACAGCTCGAACATGTCGGCCATCGTCGTGCGAACGTGGTCGAAGATCTGCTCTCGGCTCACCGCAACGTGCCTGCTGTGTGCAGTCAGCCGGCCTTGGCCCGCTGCTCGAGGATGAAGGCGGCGAGGCTTCGGACGCTGCGATAAACCTCGCGATTTTGACTGTCGTCGGATCCGGTCTTGACCCCGTAGGTGCGATGAATCGCCATCGCGAGCTCGAGGATGTCGATCGAGTCGAGGCCCAGACCGTCGCCGACCAGCGGCTCTTCACTGTCGATGTCCTCGGCCGAGGTGTCCTCGAGCTTGAGCGCGTCGACGATGAGCTGCTTGAGCTCGCGCTCGAGCCCGGCTTGAGAGTCGTGGGCGGCCGCGTCCGCAGACATGTCTGGGGCGGATGTTACGGGGGTAGCAGGAGCGAGTCCAGCCGGCCGGGCTGGCCTCATCGAGTCAGGAAGGGCCGCAGCGCCTGCACCAGGTTCGGCACCGCTGCCTCGACGTGCTCGCGCGCGTTCGGGCGCAGCCGCGCGTAAGCCTTCTGCACTGCCGGGCGGGCGAGGCCGATTCGCTGATCGGTCACGCCAAGCAGCGCCTCTGCTGCTCGGCCACGATTTAGCTCGACCGTGCGGGTGAACACGTCGACGGTCGCTTCGTTGTCCGCCTTGGCCGCCGCCTCGGCATAGATCGGATCGAGGGCAGTGGCGAAGTCGGGCAACAGCTTGCTCACGACTTCGCGAATGAAACCCGGCTTGACCTTGGACACGACCGCGAAGCCCGCCTTGACCGCCGTCCCCGAGAGCCCACGCTTGGCCGCGACCTCCTGCTCGACCACCTCGACGCAGGCATCGATCACGCGCGGTCGGATCTCGGGACGCAGGAGCAGGTCGGACAAGCTGGACATGGCGGGCGTCTACCCGCGCCGGCTCGAACGCGCAAGCTGGCGCCCCCGCTGGACGAGCCGGACCGCCGTTGCGACCATGCCCGCGTGGTCGACCTCGCGCAGCACCCCACCCGCACGCGCCCCGGGCTCGACCGGTCACCGACGAAGCCTCGCTCCCCATGGAGGCTCGTAGGGGCCCGCACATCCGCTGCGCTCCCCCTGCTGATGGTGCTCGCCTGTGCACCTGCGCCGGACTCCTCCGAGCGCCGCCCCGAGCCGACCCCTGCTGGCGAGTCGGCCGACGCCCGCGAGCCCACGCCCGAATCGGCGCGCGCCAGCGATCCCTCCACGGCCATGAGCGTCCGCAGCCCGATCACCCTCGAGGACATCGCTACCTACCCTCTGCCCGGCACCTCGCACCCGGGCGGATTCGGCTTCTCGCCGGACGATCGCACGCTGACCTGGCTCGACAGCCCCGACGACAGCCTCTCGCGCCTGCTCTACGCAATGAAGCTCGACAGCGGAGACGTGAGCCTGGTCGTCGAGCCGCCTGGCGGAGGCGTCAGCGAGGACAACCTCTCGCCCGAAGAGAAGCTCGCCCGCGAGCGCCTGCGCATGCGCTCGCTCGGCGTGACCAGCTACGCGTGGGCCAAGCAGGCCGAGCACCTGCTGATCCCGCTCAGCGGCGAGGTGTTCGCCAAGACCGGTATCGAAGGTGAGCTGCGCAAGCTGGTCGGCAAGGACGATCAGGGCCGCCCTGCCCTCGATCCCACGCTCGCTCCCGATGGTCAGCAGGTCGCGTTCGTGCGCGGCGGCGAGCTGTGGGTCGTCCCCTTCGACGGCAGCGCTGCGCCTCGCCAGCTCACCACCGGTGTCGAGCCAGGACGGATCCGCGGCCTCGCCGAGTACATCGCCGCCGAAGAGATGAACCGCCACCGCGGGTTCTGGTGGTCGCCGGACTCGAACGCGATCGCGTTCACCGAGGTCGACGAGACCCACCTGCCCGACTATCGGATCGTCCATCAGGGCAAGGACGAGGTCGGCGGCCTGGCCGAGGAGGATCACCGCTACCCCTTCGCCGGTCGCGACAACGCCAAGGTCAAGCTCGGCGTGATCGCTGCGTCGGGCGGCAAGCCGCGCTGGCTGCCGCTCGAGCAGGCCGACTGGTCGATCCAGACCGGCGCGTGGACCAAGGACCCCGCGAGCGACTTTTATCTGGCCCGGGTCGACTGGATGCCCGACGGCACGCTGGTCGCCCAAGTCGAAGATCGCAGGCAGCTCGAGCTGCGCCTGCTCGCGTTCGGGCCGAAGGGTGGATTGCCGAGCCCCGAGCCGCGCGAGCTGCTGCGCGAGCGCTCCGAAGTGTGGATCAACCTCCACGATCACTTCACGCCGCTCGAGCTCGACGAGGCGACCGCCGCCGCACACCCCGAGCAGGTCGGCGGGTTCATCTGGGCGTCCGAGAAGAGCGGCTTCATGCACCTCTACTTGCACGCCGCCGACGGCCGCGAGCTCGCCCAGCTGAGCGCGGGCGAGTGGCCTGTCGATGACCTGGTCGCCGTCGACGAGGCCAAGCAAAAGCTGTGGTTCATCGCCGGCAAGGACGACCCGCGCGAGCGGGCGCTCTACGAGGTCGGCTTCGACGGCCAAGGCCTGCGTCGGATCACCGAGGCGCCGGGTAACCACGCGGTCGTGCTCGACCACGCCCACGAGCGCTTCGTCGACGTCCACTCGAGCCGCGGCCAGCCGCCGACCGTCACGCTGCGCTCGCTCGCCGACGGGTCCGTGATCCGAGCGATCCACGACCAGCGCGACGCCAAGATCGACGCGCTCGGCCTCGAGCCGCCCGAGCTCGTCGAGCTCAGGGCCGCGGACGGCAAGACCACGCTCTACGGGGCGATCTACAAGCCCGACCCGAGCGCGTTCGGCCCCGGCCCCTACCCGACC
>CBFGLP010001052.1:0-11091 GCA_965649595.1 uncultured Myxococcales bacterium
GACCAGCAGGCCGGCCTTGAACAGGTTGACGTTCACGGCTCCGCGCGGCATCTCGTTGCACACCTGAATCTCGCCCGGAACGGTCTGCGTGCAGACGCTCAGGCGGCGGGCCCCGGTGGCCGTGGGGGTGACCGAGAACAGCTGCCCGTGCTCCGCGGGGAGCCGCGGCGAGTAGTTGCCATAATCATCGCTGATCGCGACCTCGAATGTCGTGGGATACACGAAGGGATGATGGCAATCCCGGCCGCACCTGCGGATGACCTTCCAGGCCACGGCCAGCTCGGCCAGGTCGGCCCCGATGTTCTTCTGGAACAGCAGGATATCGCTTTGGTGGGCATCCGCTGAACGATTGATATAATTGAGTCGGATATCCATAGCGGGTCTCGCGGACGATGGCTCGAGTGTTTCCGTCAGATGCGGCCGAATGGCCCATCGACGAAAACGCAGCTTTGACCAGGTCGAGGATGATGCCCAGTCTATAGCTCCATCGTCGGACGACGGTCAAGGCGATCAACTCGGCATTGTCGAAATTAATCGTGTGCAAACATGCCACGACCGCGGGTATGCTCGATCCCGTCCAAAACATTGGTGGCAATGTCCGAGGGCCTATGCTGCTGCACGATCTCGCGTGTTTGGGTGCGCGTGGGCGGGAGTGCGTACCGTTCGTTCGATTGTGTCGAGCCGGCTTCGAGGTCGGAATTGTGGCAATCCATCGATGCTCGAGTTCCCAAATGGGAATGGATCGAGCGTGGATCGCTCTCGATGACGCACATTGGCGCGCGAAAACATGGTCAGTCCATATCGCGGGAGCTGTAGATCTCGGCGGCTGGTGGGCAGCCATGGTGTTTTCCGCAGGGAACATTTGGCGTGGAAACAGCTCGAATATGCTGCTCGGTCGCTAGCCGGGATTGCGGATCGAGCGGTGCCGAGCGAGCCCACGCGGCGAGCGACCGCGTCGCGCCGCGGTACGATGGACACGCGCAGCCGCTCGTGGCGCAGCGGGTGTCGGGTCACCAGGTTGCTGGGTTTGCTCGTGGCACCATCGGCGGGAGATCGGCCATTCGATCAGCAAACCCGCGTGGCCGCGGCAGTTCCCGAGCGCTCGGATGCAGGTGATATATCCATTGGTGCCAGTCAGGCTCCGCGTCTTGGACATCGCTCGCCCATGGGTCAAAGTGGCCGAGAGAGATGACCGACTACCACGAATCCTGGGACGCCCTGCCCGAGCAGGTCCGAGACATCCACCGTGCGATTAGCAGCCTCAAGGAGGAGCTCGAGGCCGTCGACTGGTACCACCAGCGCGTAGCGTTGTGTGGTGATCCCCACCTGCAAAAGATCCTCGCGCACAACCGCGACGAGGAGATCGAGCACGCGTGCATGACCCTCGAGTGGCTGCGCCGCAATATGCCCAAGTGGGACCAGAATCTGCGCACTTACTTGTTCAGCGAGGGCGACATCACCGAGGTCGAGGACGTGGCGACGGGGGAGGGGGCGAGCATGGCTCCCAGGGGCGATGGCAACCTCGGGATCGGCAAGCCGCCTCGCTGACTGTCTTCGTCGGCCCCACGGGGCTCGAGGGGCTGCCTGACGAACCACCTTGGAGAAGCACCATGGACATCCTGCGCCGCAAGCTCGCCCCGCTGATCGACTCGGCTTGGGCCGAGATCGACAAAGAGGCCCGCAACATCCTCGCCACCAACCTGTCTGGCCGCCGAGTCGTCGACCTCGTGGGCCCGAGCGGCTACCAGACCTCGGCCATCAACCTCGGCCGGCTCGACGTCGACCGTCAGGGCAACGAGGATGGCCTGCTCTGGGGTCAGCGCTTGGTCCAGCCGCTGATCGAGATCCGCGTGCCCTTCTCGGTCTCGCTGCGCGAGCTCGACAACCTCGCCCGCGGCGCCGGCAAGGTCCAGCTGGGCTCGGTCAGCGCCGCCGCGCACAAGGCCGCCTCGTTCGAGGAGCGGGCGGTCTATCTCGGCTTTCCGCCGGGCGGCATTCTGGGCCTGCGCGAGGCCAGCGAGCATCTACCGATCGGCTTGGGTGAGGGCTCGGAGCCCGGTGCGATCCTCGACGCCGTCACGCGTGGGCTGCTGGTCCTGCACGACGCCGGCGTGACGGGGCCCTTCGAGCTGGTGCTCGGGCCCGAGCCCTACGCGCAGGTGCTCAGCGACGCGTCGGTCTATCCGCTGCGGCAGCAGCTGACCAAGCTGCTCGCGGGCCCGCCGATCTATTCGCCGGTGCTCGGGCGGGGAGGGTTCTTGATCTCGACCCGCGGCGGTGACTTCGAGCTGACGCTCGGACAAGACCTGGCGATCGGGTACGAGTACATGCACGGCGACTCCGTGCACTTGTTCTTGCTCGAGACCTTCACGTTCCGGGTGCTCGGGCCGGAGGCCGTGGTCGCGCTGGTCTGAGCCGGGCTCGTGCCGACGTGATAGGGTCCGCCGCCGATGCTCGACACGCTCGACCCCGCCGCTTACCAGGGACTTCGCCCCGTGCGTCTGCGTGACGACGGCCGCGCGCTCGTGCTGCTCGATCAGCGCAAGCTCCCCCACGACGAGGTCTGGCTGGAGCTGACCGAGCTCGAGCCGATCGCCCACGCGATCGAGACGCTGACCGTGCGCGGCGCCCCGGCGATCGGCTGCGCGGCGACGCTCGGCCTCTACGTGGTCAGCCTCGGGTTCTCGGACGACCCCGAGCGCTTTCGGGCCCAGCTCGCGGTTGCGAGCGCCCGCCTCGCGGCCACCCGGCCGACCGCGGTCAACCTGTTCTTCGCGCTCGATCAGCAACGCGAGGCGCTCGCGGCCGCCAGCCCGCTCGCGGGCGTCGAGGAGCTGCGACGGATCCTCCGCGAGACCGCGGTCGAGCACGTCGAGGACGACCTGCGCGCGTGCCTGAAGATGGCCGATCACGGCGCCGCGCTGCTGCCTGAGGGTGGCGTGCTCACGCACTGCAACACCGGCGCGCTCGCAACCTCGGGCCACGGCACCGCGCTCGGGGTGATCCGCACCGCGTGGGCTCGCGGCACCAAGCTGCACGTGTTCGTCGACGAGACCCGACCGCTCCTGCAGGGCGCCCGGCTGACCGCGTGGGAGCTCGTCCACGACGGCATCCCTTGCTCGCTGGTCAGCGACAACATGGCGGGCTTCTTGATGTCGCGCGGCGAGATTCGAGCGGCGATCGTCGGAGCCGATCGGATCACCCGGCGCGGCGACGTGGCCAACAAGATCGGCACCTACTCGGTTGCGGTGCTGTGCAAGCACCACGGGATCCCCTTCTACGTGGCCGCGCCGTGGACGACGATCGATCTATCGCTCGAGCACGGGCGCGAGATCCCGATCGAGGAGCGCTCGGCGGACGAGGTTCGGATGCACGGGGGGAGCTTGTGGGCGCCCGCGACCGTGCACGTTCGCAACCCTGCGTTTGACGTCACGCCGGCCGAGCTGATCACGGCGATCATCACCGAGCGCGGCGTGTTCTCCTCGGGCGATCTGGGGTCCTGAATGGCGCTGTAGCCGGCTGGGAGGCAGGCAGTGTTGCGCGTTGCGCACATTGCTCAGGTTGCGTTTGCGTCGATTTTTGCTTGCGTCCGCGAGGGCGACGGGCTACGGTTTACACATGAACGCCACACAATCCGTCCAAGCGGATATTCGTCGCATGATGCCGGTCACGGCTCCCGAGCGGCAGAGGAGCGGCGTTAAGAATCTCTCTCGAGTCCTCGGGGCAGACAAAACTGGGAAGGCTCGTTCGAAGTGCCAACTCGTAGGACCAACTGGAGAGGGTATTGAGATCCCTGAGGTAGTCTTTCATTTACTTGTGCGGGTCGTTGAAGTGCTTGCGCGGGGAGATGCGATTACCCTAGTTCCGGTCCATAAGGAACTGACCACGCAGCAAGCGGCGAACATTCTAAATGTTTCCCGCCAATATCTCGTGCGATTGTTGGATGAAGGAAAGATCCATTTTTCGCGGACTGGAGCGCATCGCCGACTGCGCATTGATGATGTGCTCGAGTTCAAGCGTCAGCGGGACCGTGAGCGTGAGGTCGATCTCGAAGAACTTACGCGACTGACCGAAGAAGAATTCGGAGGCTATCCAGAACTGGATGAGCAGGAGTAGCATTGTCGATGTTGCCGGCACCCTTTCCAGTCGTGCTAGATGCGAACGTTTTGTTTCCATTTTCGTTGCGTGACACGCTGCTGCGTGCTGCGTCAGGATGGACGTTACCGTCCCCACTGGTCGGCAGAGATTCTCGACGAAATGGGCCGAAACCTCATTGCGCGGGGAATAACCACTGAAGAGAACACTCAGCGGTTAGTGGCACAGATGAATAGGGCCTTTCCAGAGGCAATGACGGCCGGGTACGAGGATCTTGTTGCGAGTATGCCCAATGATCCAAAGGACCGCCACGTTGTGGCGGTGGCTGTTACAGTCGGAGCTGAGGTCATCGTTACGATGAACCTCCGGGATTTCAGAAAGCTGCCCTCTCATATTGAAGCTCAATCGCCGGACGAGTTTCTGTGCAACCTTTTTGATCTGGATCCTGACGGCATTGTTGAACTCGTCCGGAGCCAGGCGGCAGATCTCAAGAAGCCTCCTCGCACATTTGAGCAGTTGGTAGCAGGCCTTGCGAAACTTGTCCCTCGATTTGCTGAGTTGGTGCGGAACGAAGCGTTGCATTGATCATGGCAGATCGGGCATTGATGATCATTTCTGATCAAGTTCTGAGTTGCACATCGATCCGATAGCCCACGAGGGGAGATCCGCATGACTGACGTCCGCTTCGATCTCCACGCCGACGACAGCGCGACGGCGCTCGAGTACTTTCGCAACCGCGCGCTGCAGTTCCTGCACGACGACGTCGACTACTCGTGGTCCGGTCTCGTGACGCCCTTGACCCAGCGCGGGATCGAATGGGGCGCCGAGACGATCTTGCACGACGCCGCCGGCACGCCCTTCGTCTCGATCTACATCTACGCCTCGGCGCGCGGGCACGGGCACCTGCGGCGGCACGCGGCCGCTCGCCCGCCTGGCCTGCGCTACATCACCTCACCCGGGTGCGGGATCTTCGACGCGCTGGTCCACGTCGGCGGCGACCCGGTGCTCGCGGCCGCGTTCACGGGCACGCCCGAGTACCGCGCGATCGAGCAGCACTACGGCGACCGCAAGGCCGAGCGCAGCGGCGTGTTCTTCATCAACCACATCGACGAGGGCCTGCTCGTGCTCCGTCGGCGGCTCCGCAGCTCCGACGCGGCGCAGCGGGCCTACTGCCTGCACCCGATCGTGCAGTCCGACGACGAGCTCGCGGAGGCGTTCCGCTCGCGTGCGCTCGATCGCTTCGCTACCGAGGTCGTGATGCTGGCGATGGAGTACCGCAACATCGCCAACCGCTTCCTCTCACCGATGGAAGATCACCCTGGCTACGACGACGCGGCCAAGATCGTTCGCAGCCCGCTGATCGAGGTCGATCACATGCTGATCGCCGACAAGGTCCAGAACTACAAGGACTTTCGCCTCTACCATCGGGCTACCCACCCGCGCGCGGCGTGGCTCGATCGCTACTTTCAGCGCTGGCTGAGCGCGCTCGGGGTCGATCCACACGAGGTCGACCTGCTGAGCGAGCGAGCGACGATCCCCGCGGGCGCGATCGGGCCAGGGCGCGAGGTCTGAGCCGGACCGGCACGGACGGTCGGTCCGCAGGTTCGGGCGATCCATGGCAATCTCCCGGCCATGCACGCGCTCCTCGGCTTGCTGCAGGGACAACTCGGCTTCATCGGCCCGGATGGGCCGAATAGGATCGACCGCATGCTCGGCTCGCTCGCGGACCAGTCGAAGGTCCTCGACGTCCGCCTGAACATCGCGCTGTGCATGCTCGGGTTGTTCCTCGCCGTGCTCGCGTGGCGGAGCCTGCGAGGTGACGACAAGCCGCAGCTCGATGAGGCGAGCGCCAAACGAGCCAACCTCGCGGTCACCGTCGCGCTGGTGATCACCGCGCTGGCGTCGTCGATCAACTACTTCTATGCCGAGCGCAACAACGGGGTGTGGCTGCACCGCTGGGACGCCTTCCATACGGTGATCGGCGCCAAGTACTTCGACGAGCTCGGGTACTTCGATCTCTACAAGTGCGCCTATGCGGTCGATCGGGCCAACAAGCACTACTTTCGCAGCGTCCAGACGATCCGCGACCTGCGGACGCGCGACATGGTCGACCGCGACGAGCACATCGCCGGCAACGACTGCGCGGAGCGGTTCTCGCCCGAGCGCCTGGAAGAGTTTCGCCACGACCTCGAGCGCTTCGGCGAGTTCAGCAACCCCTCGACCTGGAAGAAGCTGTTTCAGGACAAGGGCTTCAACGGCACGCCCTTCTACACCTTCGTGGTCAAGAGCCTGGTCTCGACCGTCGATGTCGACCTCGGGCCGCTGCGCCGGCTCGCCTACATCGACGTGGTGTTGATGCTGTTCGCCTTCGTCGCGGTCGGGCGGGCGTTCGGGATCCGCACGGCCGCGATCGTGGCGATCTTCTTCTGCGTGAACTTCCCCAACCGCTTCGAGCACATGGGCGGCTCGATCCTGCGCTTCGACTACATCGCGGCGCTGCTGGTCGGGTTCTCGGCGCTCAAGCTGGGCCGTTGGGGGCTCGCCGGCGGCTTGTTCGCGTGGGCGACGATGGTCCGGATGTTCCCGGTCATCTTCGTGGCTGCGATCGGGCTCAAGGTCGCGATCGACTACCGCGACACCAAGCAGTGGCGACCCGAGCACCTGCGCTTCGCGGCCTACTTCGGCGGCGGCTGTCTGCTCGCGTTCCTGATCTCGCTGGTCGGCGTGCAGGGCGGGCTCGAGAACTACTCGACCTTCGCCGAGAACATGAAGATCCACACCTCGACCTCGGCCGCGTACCGGATCGGGTTCAAGCACATGTTCATGCTCGAGGGCAACCTGACCTCGAGCGAGGGGTTCGTGAACTATGGCGCCAAGGAGCGCGCCTACGAGGCGGTCAGCCACTGGTACCTGCTCGGCGCGGCGGTGCTGATCGCCCCGGTCCTGGCATCGATCCGCCGGCTCGACACGATCACCTTCGCGGTGTTGTTCGGGGTGTTCGCGTTCTTCCTCGCCACGATCGCGACCCGCTACTACTACTCGGTGCTCTGCCTGCTCTTGCTGGTCGACCGCGATCTGCTGAAGGACCGCTACGCCGCCGGCATCGCCGGGCTGCTGTTCGCTGGCTCGGTGATCAACTTCGCTTACTGGGCGCGCAACGACTGGGCGGCGTTCATGTACAACCACCTGATCGGCGCCGAGCTGTGCATGCTGATCGTGGTGGTCGGGTTCTGGTTGCTCTTCAACCCCTCGCTGCTGGACCTCGGCGCGGATCCGCGGACGCCGGGGATCGTGCGGGCGGGGATCGGGCTGCAGCCGCAGGTGCTGCCCAGCGCGGGGACCAAGAAGGGCAAGAAGAAGAAGGCGAAGGCGGCCGAGCCGGTGAAGGCCGAGCCGGCTGCGGCGTCGGCCGAGGGCTCACCCGAGCCGCCGCAGTAGCGCGTAGACGAACGCCTGCTCGCGGCCCTGTGGGGTCCGGTGCACCTGCTCGACGGCGTGGACCAGCGCGAAGCCCGTGGGCCCCGACGGGCCGATGGACTCCGCTCCGAACTCGGCGTGCAGGCCGGCCGCGTCGTAGCGCACGACCTCGAGGCCGCTGCATCGCTCGGGGCCGGTCGGGCCAAAGGTTGCGATGATCACGTGCCCGCCGACGACCAGCGCCCGGCGGACCTGCGCGAGGTAGCGGCGTCGCGCTTCGGGCTTGGTCAGGAAGTGGAACACGGCGCGGTCGTGCCAGACGTCGACGCTGTCGACCGGCAGCTCGATCTCGGTGATGTCGGCGGCGATCCACTGAACGGACTTCGCCCGTGCGCCGAGCCGGCGTTGGCTGAGCTCGAGCGCCGACGCGGCGATGTCGAGCACCGTGAGGTCGGAGAAGCCGCGCGCCAGCAGGTCGTCGACCAGCGTCGAGGCCCCGCCACCGACATCGATGATCCGCGCCGAGCGTGGCAGCGCGAGCATGTCGAAGAGCTGCAGCGACACGTCGAGGCTCGGGCTGAACCAGCTGACCTCGTCGGCGGCCTTGCTGCGGTAGACGGCATCCCAGTGCTGCTCGCGCTCGGTCATGTCGAATCGGATAGCACACCCCAGCGAGCGTTCGTGCGCATTTGGTCATGTCTGCGCGGTCGAGTTGACCCCCGCGCTGGCGTGGCATATCTCGACGCCCACCCATGACCGCGCCGAGCGAGGCCCGATCCAAGCGAACGAAGAGCAAGCCCACCAGCGCGAGCAAGCGGGCCAAGCCGATCGAGCGCGACCGCCACGAGCTCTACGAGCTGTCCGTCCAAGACCCGCCCTCGGAGGTCAAGTTCGTCGGGCAGACCTTCAAGAAGCTGCGCGGACGCCCGGCCCTGAGCATGCGCGAGGACTTCGCCGGGACCTCGGTGTTCAGCCTCGAGTGGGTGCGCAGCCACAAGGAGCGCACGGCGATCGCCGTCGACCTCGATCGGCCGACGCTCGACTGGGGGCTCGAGAAGCGGATCCGGCCGGCGGGCGAGGACATCGAGCGGCGGATCACCTTGCGCTGCGCCAACGTGCTCGACGTGCAGCCGCCCAAGGTCGACGTCGCGGTCGGCTTCAACTTCTCCTACTGGTGCTTCGACACGCGGCCGGCGATCTTGGAGTACTTCCGGGCGGCGCGGGCCGGGCTGGTCGATGATGGGATGCTGGTGCTCGACGCGTATGGCGGTACCGAGGTCCCGCAGCCGGAGATCACCCGGCGCAAGGTCCAGGACGAGACCGGCCGGGTCAACGGCGGCAAGGTCTTCACCTACGTCTGGGAGCAGATCGACTACAACCCGATCGACGCGCGGATGAACTGCGCGATCCACTTCGAGTTCGGCGACGGCACCCGGATGAACCGCGCGTTCTCCTACTCGTGGCGGGTGTGGACGCTGGCGGAGATCCACGAGCTGCTGCTCGAGGCCGGGTTCGCTCGCGTGCAGGTCTGGGCCGAGCGCGAGGACGAAGAGGGCGAGGGCACTGGTCGCTTCTACCCGGCCCGCACGCTCAACAATGATGGCGTGTGGTGGGTCTACATCACCGCCGAGAATCAATAGCGAGCAACCATGGCAGGCAAGAAGAAATCCAAGCAGGTCGCTCGCGCCAAGAAGAAGCCGACCCAGGCGGAGCAGGCCGATCGCCACGCGCTCTACGAGGTCTCGGTCCAGTCCCCCGAGGCCGACTGCGAGCTGTTCGAGCGGATCTACGGCGAGCTCTCGGGCGGCGAGCCCAAGGTCCTGCGCGAGGATTTTTGCGGGACCGCCAAGCTCTCGCGCACGTGGACGCTGGGCAAGCGAGGCCGGCGGGCGATCGCGATCGACCTCGACGGGCCGACGCTCGAGCAAGCCCGGCGGCGCAACGTCGAGCCCTATGCCAAGCAGCTCGGCAAGCGGCTCGAGCTGGTCCAGGCCGACGTGCTGGAGATCGAGCCCGGGAGCGTGGCCCCGGCCGACGTCGTCGCGGCGCTCAACTTCAGCTTCTGCGTGTTCAAGCAGCGCGAGCAGCTCGAGCGCTACCTCGCCAACGCCTACGGCGGGCTAGCCGACAAGGGCCTGATGATCCTCGAGATCTTCGGCGGGACCAAGGCGATCGACACCGACGAGGAGCTACGCGAGCTCGACGGGTTCACCTACCACTGGGAGCAGGAGTGGTTCAACCCGCTGACCAACGAGATCCTCTGCCACATCCACTTCGAGTTCCCGGACGGGTCGAAGCTCGAGAAGGCCTTCACCTATGACTGGCGCCTGTGGTCGGTGCCGGAGCTGCGCGATCTCTTGCTCGAGGTCGGGTTCCGGGACGTGAAGATCTACTGGGAGAAGATCGAGGGCGAGGACGAAGCGGACGAGGACGAAGCGGAAGAGGAAGAGGACGAGGACGAAGCGGACGAGGACGAAGAGGACGCGGACGAAGCGGACGCGGACGAAGAGGACGAGGACGACGGCATGCTGCGCGGCACCGGCGAGTACGTGCAGCGCGAGGTCGCCGAGCAGCAGGACAGCTGGCTCGTCTACGTGGTCGGCATCCGCTGATCCTCACGGGCGCGCGTCGCCACGTAACTCCCGCCGCGCTCATCCGAACGACGAGAGGCGCTCGGCGGGCCGCAAGAGCGATGGTCGCCGGGCGCTTCTGAGATAGGCTGCCCCGCATGTCCGTCAGCGCCGAGCCCTTCCCCTCGCTGATCGTCCGCGCGGACGGCTTCGCCGCGCAGGGTGCCTTCGCGCAGGCGCAGGCCGAATATCTCGACCCCGATCCGGACGTCGTCGCTCGCCTGACCGCGCTGCTGCGCTCGCGCGAGGCCGGGATAGTCGCCCACTTCTATATGGACGCCGAGCTGCAGGGGGTGCTCTACGCCTGCGATTGGCCCCACATCCACGTGTCCGACTCGCTGGTCATGGCGGATCGCGGCGTCGCGATGGCTCGTGCGGGCGCTCGCCAGATCGTCGTGCTCGGCGTCGACTTCATGTCCGAGAACGTCAGGGCCATGCTCGACGCCGCGGGCCTGCACGAGGTCGGCTGCTGGCGGGTGGCGGCGGATCCGATCGGTTGCTCGCTCGCCGAGTCGGCCGAGACGCGAGCCTACGCGGCGTGGCTCGAGCAGGCCGCCGCCACGCCCAACTCGCTGCACGTCGTCTACATCAACACGAGCTTGCGGACCAAGGCGCAGGCGCACCACAAGGTCCCGACGATCACCTGCACGTCGAGCAACGTGGTCCGGACGATCCTGCAGACCTTCGCGCAGGAGCCCGAGGCGCACGTGTGGTTCGGGCCCGACACCTACATGGGTCAGAACCTCACCACGCTGTTTGCCCAGCTCGCGCAGATGGACGACGCGGCGATCCGAGCCGTGCACCCGGCCCACACGCGCGAGTCGATCGCGGCCTTGCTGCCGCGCTTTCACTACTTCGAGCAGGGCAACTGCATCGTCCACCACATGTTCGGGTCGCAGGTCGTGGAGAAGGTCGAGCGCGACTACGCCGACGTCGACGTGACCGCGCA
>CBFGLP010001053.1:0-1636 GCA_965649595.1 uncultured Myxococcales bacterium
GTATCCAATTGAATTCAGTTTTCATCGCATCCGTGAGTATGCCCGCTTTGAAACGATGGTCGTGGGTGCTATCGAGCCGTATTGAAATGGCTTTTCAGGACCGAGCAGTGCCCAGCACCTCCATGAGGACGGTGGCCGATCTCCAGCTTGGGCAGCGAGCGGTCGTCCGGGAGATCGGCGGCGACGACCGAATGGCCATCCGCTTGCTCGAGATGGGGTTCGTCCCCGGGGTCGAGGTGGCGCTGATCAAGAAGGCGCCGCTGGGTGACCCGCTGGAGCTACGGCTGCGGGGCTATCACGTCTCCTTGCGCAAGGCCGAGGCCCGCGCCGTCCGGGTCGAGGTGGGCGCGTGAGCGGGTCGGCCCACGATCAAAGGCCGCTGCGGGTCGCGGTGGCGGGCAACCCCAACGTCGGCAAGACCAGCCTGTTCAACCTGCTGACTGGCAGCCGCTACAAGGTCGGCAACTACCCGGGCGTCACCGTCGAGACCCGCGAAGGTGTGCTGCGAGCAAGCGAGGATCCGCAGCGACCGATCGTGCTGATCGATCTGCCGGGTACCTACAGCCTCACGCCGCTCTCGGAGGACGAGGCCGTCGCGTTTCGAACCCTGACCGGCGCCCGCACGGCCGAAGGGCACGAGCAGGCGCGTCCGGACGCGGTGCTCTTGGTGCTCGACGCGACCAACCTCGCGCGCAACCTCTACCTGACCTTGCAGGTGCTCGAGCTCGGGCTGCCCTGCGTCGTCGCGCTGAACATGATCGACCTCGCCGAGCAGGCGGGGCTGCGCGTGGACCCCGAGCGGCTCGGCGAGGCGCTCGGCCTCGAGGTCGTGCCGACGGTCGCTCGCAACGGCGTGGGCGTCGACGCGATCGCAAAGGCTCTCCAAGGGTTGCACGGATCGACCGCCCGGCCGGCCTCCCGCACGATCTCCGCCGACTCGACCGACGCGCTGCAGGAGTGCACGCGGGTCTTGAAAGGCACGGATCCAGCCCGCGCTCGCTGGCTGCTGGGGGCCACGCTCACCGACACGCTCGAGCTGTCCGACGCGACGCCCGAAGAGGCCCAGGCGCTCGCCAAGCTCGACCGGGCCCGGCTCCGGACAGGCGTGAGCGCGCTGATCGAGGCCCGCTACGCCGACGTCGACCGCTTGCTCGCCGGCCTCGGGCTCGATCGCTCGGGTCAGACCACGACGCTCGAGGCTCCGGCGATGGCCCGCTCGGCCCGGATCGATCGCGTGCTCACCCACCGCGTGCTCGGCCCGGCGGTGTTCCTCCTGGTGATGGCGCTGGTGTTCCAGTCGATCTTCACGTGGGCCGAGCCGCTGATGGGGCTGATCGAGGGTGCGATCGGCTGGCTGAGCGAGAGCACCCGGGCGCTGCTCGGCGAGGGCATGTTCACGGATCTGCTGACCGAGGGCGTGATCGCGGGCGTCGGCAACGTGATCGTGTTCGTGCCGCAGATCGCGATGCTCTCGCTCTTCATCGCGGTGCTCGAGGACTCGGGCTACCTCGCGCGCGTCGCGTTCGTGATCGATCGCGTGATGCACGGCGTCGGCCTGCACGGGCGCGCGTTCGTCCCGCTGCTCTCGGGGTTCGCGTGCGCGGTCCCCGCGGTGCTCGCGACGCGCACCATCGAG
>CBFGLP010001054.1:0-2524 GCA_965649595.1 uncultured Myxococcales bacterium
ACCAGCGAGATCACGTCGCCGGCGCGCAGCTGCGAGGCGGTAGCGATCACGGTGTCCTTGAGCAGCTCGAACGGCTCACCGCTCATCGAGCCGGACTGATCGAGCGTGAACACGAGGTTGTAGGGCGGGCGCTGCTCGGGCCGGATCTTCTGGCCCTGGGCGTAGAGCAGCAGCGTGAACTCGCCCTCGACGGCGTCGGTCCGCCGCATCTGGATGCCGACCTCGGCCGGCTTGTCCTCGGGGTTGTCGTAGGCGAGGTTGTAGTAGTTCAAGAACTCGTGGATCCGCACGCGGCCGGCCGGGACCAGCAGGCCTTCGCTGACGATCCGGCGCACGAACGCGGGCGAGGCCTGCGAGTTGCTGTCGTCATTGCTCATGTAGAGCACGACGGGGTCGGTGTTGTCGGGGCACCCACCCGCCTCTTCGTCGGCCGGAGCCGGCAGCGCGCAGCTCTCGAGCGTGCAGTCGGGATCGGTGCCGAGCGGGCAATTGCAGTCGCAGTAGGCGTCGGCCTGGCAGGCGGTGCTCGAGCACAGGTCTCCGAAGCAATTGCAGTCTTGGTCCTCGCAGCAAGGCACCACGGACATCGGGGGCATGTCGCCGGTATCGGTGCCGTCGGTGCCGTCGGTGCCCGTGTCGGCCCCGGTGTCCGTTCCCGTGTCAGTGCCGGTATCGGTCCCGGTGTCCGTGCCCGTGTCGCCGCCCCAGTCCGTCCACGGAACCGCCTCGCACACGCCCACCTCGACGCCGCACATCAGCCCCTCGGGAGCGGGCTCGCAGGGATACTCTTCGAACCCGCTGTCCTCGGTGGTGCCCTCTTCACCACCATCACCAGCGCCCGAATCGCTGGATGCCCCGTCATCGCCGACGCCATCGTCACCGCCCGGCTCGCCCTCACCACCCGGCTGCGGGATGGGTGCCTCGGGCCACTCGGCGTCGCCACCGACCAGGGGTCCGCCCTCGTCATCGTTGGAGTTGCAGGCCAGCAACGCGAGCGCGGCGACGCTCGAGAACGCCAGGGTCGTGAACCGGGGGGTGGAGTAGCTCATGACGCAGCGTCCGTGCCACGGGCACGGCGCATCGATCATGCGGGCGAGCTCGAACTCGAAAAACAGCAAACTTCGCGCGTTCACGAGCCCTTCAGCCGCGGGCGGCTGACGAAGCCCTGATCGGGCAAAATCCGAGCATGCAGCGCCTCGCTCTCCTCGCGCTCCTGCTGCTCGCTTGCACGCCCACGAGCCACTCGTCCGCGAGCGACGAGTCGAACGACGCGTGGTTCTTCGCCACCGTCAACCAAACCGGCGTACCGCACTGTCCCAACGACGATGACATCGAGTGGCTGGCCAAGCGCCCGCTGCTGGGCCTGACCGGAGTCAGCGGCGCCGGCGTCGAGCAGCTCGACGCCTACCTGGGAAAGCCCGTGCTCGTGCGCGGCAACGCGGGGACCAAGCCGCCCCCGGGGCCGCCGGTCGAGGCGGACCGGAGCAACTGCTCGTTCGGACAGGCGCGCCGCGATTGGATCGAGACGCCCAACGGCACCATCATGGATCGTGGCAATCACCCGCAGATCGAGCATTTTCATATGACCTCGGTCCGCCCGCTGGATGAATTGCAGGTTCGTCTCGACGACGATGAATTGATCGTCGAGCTCGAGAACCCCCTCCCCTTCGCGCTCGACGAGATCCAATTCGTGGTGTTCTACGAGGGCTGTTACGGCAAACCCGGGACCACCTCGATCAGCAGCGACACCCGGCGGCTGCGGGTCGGCAAGCGCATGACCGAGCGCTTCCCGCTGATCGCCGAGGACGATGGTGGAAAGACGGAGGGTCGAGCGGGCTCGGTGATGTTGCTCGGCAAGGGTGAGCCAGGCAAGCCCGAGGTCCACTTCGACATCGACGTGAGCCTGGCTGTCCTCGGTATCCCCTTCGAGTGCCCCGAGTGAGCACATGACGAACCCTAGCCAGCGACGAAAGCAACAGCGAAGGCGCGAGCAGGCGACCGATCCTCCGCTCCCCTACGTGCCCGCGCTTGCGCCGATCGAGTCGCCAGCTCGCCACCCGGAGCTCGAGCAGGCGCTCTGCTCGAATTTCGACGACCTCCAGACGTGGGCGGTTTATGGCGACTGGCTGCTCGCGCAGGGCGATCCCTTCGGCGAGCTGCTCGGCTTCGAGCTCGCGCTGCTGTCCGCCGGCCAAAGGGATCGGCAGCGCATCGACGGGCTCCGACGAGAGCTCCTCGCCCGTCATATTCGCACCTTCGGTGTCTGGTATTCGAATGCCGAGGCCATCTCCGCCGCATTCGGAGAGGGGGTCAAAGTAGAGCTTCGGCTAGGGTTCCTCACGGGGCTGGAGATCTGGAATTGGCCCCGCAAACCTCGGACTCGCCCCAAGGGTAAGCGCCCGGCTCACCTCGATCCGTTATCGACGACCCTATCCAGCCCGAGCGCACGATTCTTGCGCTCGCTTCGCCTGCGCAACGTCAATTGGCCCTTGCTGATCGATATCCTACCTACGCTCGGGGTCCG
>CBFGLP010001055.1:0-6202 GCA_965649595.1 uncultured Myxococcales bacterium
TGAGGTCGCGGTGGACGATGGGAGGCCGGCGCGAGTGGGCGGTGTGCAGGGCCTTGGCGATCTGGTACGCGATGCTCGCTGCCTCGGTCCACGGCAGCGCGACGCGATGCTTCAGCATCTCGCGCAGCGTCCAGCCATCGAGATGCTCGAGGACCATGACCGGCTGCTGCTCGATCTCCGTGCACAGCAAGCATCGGACGATGTGCGGATCGTCGAGGTTGGCCAAGATGGCCATCTCGGTCAGGAACTGCCGCCGCCCCTGCTCGCTGCGGGCGAACTCCGAGCGCAGCACCTTGATCGCCACTGGTCGACGCGTGAGCACCTCCTCGCCCGCGTAGACCCGGGCCATGCCGCCCTCGCCGAGCAGGCCGTGGATGATGTAGTCGCCGAAACGACGCGGCCCGCCGCCACGGGGTTCGAGGAGGTTGTCTACGTTCGGCATGGTCGAGCTCGTGCCGATTAGAACATGAGCTCGACCCTAGCGAACGCCTGGCTGAGCTACAGCACCGCGGCGGCCCGAGGACGCGCCGGAGACACCATCTCCCGCGCCTCAGCGACGGCGTTAGCCACCACCTCGGCCGCTCGCAGTGCCTGCTCCGGTGTGTGCTTGGCCATCACCTGCATGCGAAACCGCGAGTCGGCCTGTCGCACTGCCGGGTGCTCGACGATGTTGGCCAGCACCCCTCGCTCGAACACGAGCCGAGCCGCCACACGTGCAACCCTCGGATCGCCGATCTGGACCGGCACCACGGGCGAGGGCTCACCCAGACACTTCAGGCCGCGCGCGCCGAGCCCTTCACGCAGCGCCTGGATGTTGCGCATGCAGCTGGCACGCAGCGTGTCCCCCTCCTCGGACCGGACGATACGCAGCCCCTCGAGCACCACCGCCGCCTGCACCGGTGACAAGGCGTTGGAGAAGGTGTGGGGTCCCCCGTGCAGTCGGATGAACTGGCGCACCGCTGGCGAGTGCGTGGCCACGAAGCCGCCGTTGGAGGCGAAGGTCTTGGAGAACGACCCCATCACCAGGTCGACCTTCCCGAGCATCTTCTGAGCACCCAAAAACCCAGTCCCGCCCGGTCCCATCGAGCCCAGGTCGTGGGCCATGTCGAGCATCAGCGTGGCGCCGTGCTCTCGGCACATGGCCTGGAGCTCGTCCAATTGCGGCACGTCCGAGTCCATCGAGAACAGGGTCTCCGAGATCACCAGGATGCCGTTGCTGGTGTCGTGCGCCCGGATCTCCTGCAGCCGGGCGAGCACCGCGGCATTGCTGAGGTGCGGGACCCGGGTGACGTTCTTCGTCGAGGTGTAGGCGCCCTTCTGCAAGCAGGCGTGAGCCAGCGAGTCCATGATGACGTGGTCGCTCGGGCGCACCAGAGCGCTGACGGTGCCGAAGCCAGCCCCCCAGCCAGTGGAGAAGAGCGCCACGTGGGGTGTTTGCAGGTGCTCGGCCAACGCCTGCTCCAAGCGCAGCAAAGGCACCGTGTTGCCGCTCAGCATCGACGAGCCAGCACCGTGCACTCCGTAGTCGTCGATGGCCCGGTGGGCGGCCTCCAATACGGCCGGGTGAGTGGATAGCGACAGGTAGTCCTGCGAGGCGAAATTGAGCCCACGACGACGGGCCCCCAGCTCGTTGCGGACGGAGCACTCTGGCGTGGGCGGTGCCTCTATGGTGAGCGAATAGGGCCACAGCCCTGCCTGGCGCCGCGACTCCTGCCACGTAAAGAAGTCGTCCGTACGAGCCAACAGATCGGGGCCGGTCGGGTTCGAGTAGTCGGAAATGAAGTGAGTAAGGGCCGGAGTGTCAAATTGGTCGAGCATTTTCGTGTCGGATCCAAGTAGGCGTAGGAAATGTTTCCTTCCAAATGCAGACCCTACACGACCGCACGAGACGATTCCGTGAGAAACGTCAAATCTCGACAGCGAGCATGTATCAGGTGCTCGCCGCGAACAGGGCATCGAGCGCGGCGGTCAGCTCACCATGCCCGCCGAAGATCCATCCGTCCTGCTCGGCCGAGATCTCGCGCTCCCGGAATTCGTAGATCGCCCCTCGGCCGCCGCCGGCCACCGGGGTAAATCCTGCTGTCGAGCGAATCACGTTGCCGGGCCGCGTATCCGGGCCCACCAAGGGCCGGGCCCCTTGGTATTGATCATCACCACCTGCCGTGCTGTCCGTATAAGCGCTGGCGGCTCGACCAATCCAGGTCGCCAAGGTTGCTCCGTTTGCACCGAGGACCACCTCCTTGATGTCGGCGACGCTCTGGGCGTTGGGCACCTCGTTGTTGCTCAAGGCGCGGCGCGCTGCGATCATGCCGTTCATGCGGGCGTCCACGGCTCCGATCGCTGCAAATGCTTCATCGACCCGCAGCGCGCCAGCGTCGGCTTGCGCGTGGAAGAGCGCGGCGTCGTCCGCTGCCGTCCGATTGATCTCGGCACGTAGGAGCAGCATGTTCGCCGCGGTGACGTTGGCACCGGCGACAACCTTCGTGTACTCGTCGCGGCGCGACTTGGGGAAGAAACGCTGGAGGTTCTTCTCCTGCGCCTGGCCGAGTCGAGCCGCATAACGAACCATGGTCGCGGCCAGGGCGTCGTTGAGGACCATCAGCTTGATCAAACCAACCTGCTCGGTGTCGAGGACCCGCGCACCGGCTGCGCTGACAACTTCTCGTGAGGTCCCAACCAGCAGTCGCAGCAGCGCGTCGGCGCGCGAGAAGCTGGTCGTGCCCAGCCTGTCCGCGGTCCGAAGCGCTTCGCTCTCGGTGCCCGCGACGCGGGCGACGTCTTCGCCGGGGGCCACCTTGGTCCCGGTGACGAACTTCGACAGGTTCAATTTGTTAATCCTACGAATCGTGTCCAGGTTGGTATATTGAACGGTGATCTGCGCCTTGCCTTTGGATGTCCCTGGTACGTAGGTAAACACGCCTTGGGGATCGGGCGCAGTGTGTAGCGTAGCGACATCGCCCGGCACCAATGCAATCACCCGTCCAGGGTTGGCTTGCTGCGCTGCTTCGACGTTGGCGGTCAAGGTCGAGCGCATCTCGAACATGAGGCCGATATCGGCCTCGAGGTTGTCGTGCATCACGTCGGCAGCGACGTCGGCGCCATGCCGAGCAATAACCCACTCGGCGCTGATGACGTCATTGGTCAGCTTTACCTGCCCACTTTCCAGCAAGGTATGGTCATTGTTCCGGCGCGCACCCAATGCGGCCTCGTTGGCAACCACGAACACCGAGACTGCCGATCCAGCAATGTCCCATGTGTCTGCTCGAGCGACCGCCGCGGCGCCCAGCGCCGGAACTCGGTAGGAGCGGAGCCGCGCGGGATCGTCTTCGGTGAACTCGAGCCCCCCACGAACCATCTGAGCAACCGCGCCGGGCTGCTCGATCGGTCGGAGGTCGGCGGGGGCCGGGCCCGGCATACGGCTCGCCCTCTCCCCCATCTCGTCGGCCTCGCGCTCGAGCACGCCGTCTTCGTTGACGGACACGCCCGACTTCAGCTGGCGCTCCGCCGAGACTCGCCCTTGCGCCTGCTGGACCACGTGCCAGGCCTCATGGGGAAGGTGGCGCTCCTGTCCGGGCCCAACGTGAATGTCGAGCCCCTGCGTATAGGCCAATGCCTTAATCTGCGCTGGCCGACTCGAGTTGAAGTGAACGCGGACCGAATCGAGCGAGAAGCCCGAGAGGGCCTCGACCCCGGCCTTGAGCGAGGCTGGCAGGCCCGCAACGTGACAGGGCGACGCAGGGGAGGATGATGCCCTTCCAACCTCGGGCTTGCGTTGCACGACGCCCAGCCGCCCGAGCCGAGCTGTCTGGTTCACGACTCGCTCGCTGGTCTCGATCCGATCGACCAGCGCTCGCTGCTGATCACGAGTGCCTTCGCCAGCCAACCGGACGAGCTCGCGCTGGACGGCTGCTTCGGGGCGCTGGTCTTCGATCGTCGCGCCAAGACCCGAGACGGGGACATGGGAACCCGAGCCCTCGCGCGAGGGCTCGGCCTTCAACTCGCGAGCTTGCATGGCGTCGTTCTATCACGAGATCACCCGATGGAGCGTCGGCCAGCTCGAGGGACTTCGTCACACCTTCGCATCACGTGGGGGTGCGAAGGCGGTGTTTCCCGATCGATTCCTCATCTGTCGGGCTGCGCGTCAGTGAACACGGATGCCGTTGCAGGTGAACTCGATTTCGTCCGTCGACTCCGACACGGTCACGCTGGAGATCCCGTTTCGGCTGGCGTCGGTCAGCCAGACCATCTGACCGACCTTCAGCTGCGTGGTCGTCCGAGAGTTCCCGCCGAGCGAGTCGGTGCGCCCGCTGCCGAACTCTGGATCGTCACCGTAGAACATCTTGATAGTGCTGCCGCAGGTGTTGCGCAGGGTCACCGTGACCGGACCTCCGCCTCCGCTCGAGCTCGACGACGAGCTCGCCGCGCGAGCTTGGGCCGCAGCGATCTCGGCTTCCTCTTCGGCCCGGCGACGCTCGAAGTCTTCCAACTCGCGTGCACGCTCGGCGTCCCGCTCGGCCTGGTGACGGGCCAGCTCGGCCTCGAGCTCGGCGTGGCGGGGGCGATAGGCCTCGACGAACGCCTTCGTCTGCTTGCTGGCTTGCTTGGCCGTCGCCCACGCGAGCAGATCCTCCTCCCAGTTGCTGGGGCTCAGATTGCCGCTGTCGTACAAGCAGGTCTGCATGATGTAGTGCTGGCGAGCGACATCCTTCTTGTCGTCGGCGATCGCTTGGTCGAGCGCGGTCCGACAAAGCTCGTGGACGACGGGACGGCCCCCGGCTTGCTGCACGGTAAAGAGCAGAGCCAAGTCCCAGCCCTCCGAGTCCATGCCGATCTTCCAGTCGTCGGTGAGGGAGCCCAGCGCCAGCATCGTGGCGCCTTCGGGGAGGTATTCGCTGGCTTGCGCCTGGCGGATCTCCAAGACTTTCATTCGGTGCCCGTAGACCCCCTTGAGCTGGGCTTCGAGATCGGGGGTCCGATTCTTCTTCTTGGCCCACTCGGCCGTGAGCGGCTCGAGCATCGCCGTGGTCCCGACCATGACGGCTTCCAGATGGGCATTGAAGTCGATCCCCTCCCGCGATTGCTCCGGCAGCTGCTCGTACCTGCGTAGAACCCCCATGTAGGCGCCCAGGTTCGGCAGGGTCCGCTCGGCCTCGAAAGCTTGCTTGGCCGCGTCGGCGTTCGCGATGAAGTCGGTGCGCGCTTGCTCGATCTGGCGTTGTCGCTCTTGCTCGAGCGCCGCTTCCTGGGCGGCGATCTCCTCGGGCGTCGGCTCGGTCGGGGCCGGGGTAGCGGGTTGAAACAGGAAGCACGCGCTCAACAGGGGGGTGATGAGCGTGAGGGCGAGGAACGGGGGGCATCGTGTCATCGGGGGCACTCTAACAGCTGCTCGAGCTGATGAGAGCGACTTGTTGCGATCCGGCCCGATGGGCGTACGGGCTGCCAGTCCTCGAGGCCGCCTGGAGGATGGAGAATGTGTGCGATCGGGCGCAGATAGAGGCATTGCTCAATGATGCATTCCATGACGCTCGTCGCTCTGCTCGACTGGACCAATGGGGAACCTCAATGTGCACTGTCCGGAGCGCCAGACGTGCAACTCTTGGGCAGTCGGCTCTACGAGCTCTCGGGTCAGTACGGTGGTGATCGACCGGTGTGGACGTGGCGAGGACGTTGCGCCCCCTGCCGCGTCGCGGCGGCGCCGGGCGGATGACCTCGCGCCTGGCGTACGGCAGGTCCTCCCTGCGCAGCTTGCAGCGGCCGAGTGCGCGGACTAAAAGGTCTCGCTTACCGAGGAGACGCCCGTGCACGCCCCCGACACCAACTCCGAGCCGATCGTAGTCCAGAAGTATGGCGGCTCGTCCGTCGCCGACGCCGATCGCATCAAGCAGGTCGCCGAGCGGATCGTCGCCACCCGCAAGCAAGGCAAGCGCATGGTCGTGGTCGTCTCGGCGATGGGCAAGACCACTGATCAGCTGCTGCAAAGGGCCCGCGAGATCTCGCCCTCGCCCTCGCGGCGCGAGCTCGACATGCTGCTGTCTTGTGGCGAGCGCATCTCGATGGCGCTGCTCTCGATGGCGGTCAGCGAGCTCGGGCACGACTCGATCTCGCTGACCGGCTCGCAGTGCGGCATCATCACCAACGATCGTCACTCGGGCGCGCGGATCATCGAGGTCCGACCGATCCGCGTGCAGGACGAGCTCGACAA
>CBFGLP010001056.1:0-3214 GCA_965649595.1 uncultured Myxococcales bacterium
GCAAGATCCTGGCCGCGTTCCTGCCCGCGCGCCTCGAGCACGTCGACGACTTCCTGCTCCGTTACGGGCCTTGGATCCTGCTCGGGCTGGTGTTCCTGGGCGGAGGCTTCCTCGGCTACTTGCTCTCGCCGCTCTTCACTCTGGTCGAGCGGATGTTCTTCGTCGCGGTGGGTGGATGACGATGCTCGAGGACGCCGACGCGGCGGCCGACGACTCGGGCGCCGGCGGTCAGAGTCAGCCGCCAGCGGCCGAGGGGCACAGTCAGCCGCCCGCGGCCGGGGGGCACAGTCAGCTCGTCGAGAGGCCGCGGCCGGCTACCGATCTGATCGCCGACGGTGTCCGCACGCGGTCGAGCTACGCGGTCTCGCTCGAGCTCTTCGAGGGTCCGCTCGACCTGCTCTTGCACTTGGTTCGACGCCACGAGCTCGACATCCTCGACATCCCGATCGCGTTCATCACCGAGAAGTACATCGAGTACATCAACTTCGCGCGCGAGCTCGACATCGAGATCGCCGGCGACTACCTGCTGATGGCCGCGACGCTGGCCTTCCTCAAGAGCCGCGAGCTGCTGCCCTCGAGCCCGGTCGAGGAGGGTGAGGAGGACGAGGAAGAAGAGGGCGTCGACCCGCGCGAAGAGCTGATCCGGCGGCTGATCGAGTACGAGAAGTTCCGCTTCGCCGGCGAGGAGCTGTCTGCGCGTCCGCTGGCCGGCCGCGACGTGTTCCCGCGCGGCGGCAGCTTGGACATCACGCCGCCCGAGCCGGGCCTCGCCGCGGTCACCTTGTTCAAGCTGGCCGAGGCCTACAACCGCGTGCTCGATCGCGCGAAGGTCCGTCAGGACCACGAGGTCGTGATCGAGCCCGTGACGGTCCGCCAGCGGATGTACCAGCTGAGCGTGCTACTCAACGCGCGGCGCAAGCTGAGCTTCGAGGGGCTGTTCCTCACCCGCACGTGGTCGAACGAGCGGGAGCTGCGGCAGATGCTCGTCGTGACGCTGATGTCCGTGCTCGAGATGGTCAAGCTCGGGCTGATCGGCGTGCACCAGCCGCACGGCAGCGAGACGCTCGAGCTCGAGCGGATGGTCGAGGTCGACGAGATGCAGACCACGATCGCCGAGTTCCACGAGGAGGGCGAGGACGAGGCCGAGAGCCGGGCGAAGGCCGCGAGCGAGCTCGCGGCGGTCGAGGTGCCGCTGGCCGAGGTCGAGGCGCTCGCTGCCGAGGTCGAGGTCGAGACCGAGGCCCTCGTCGAGGGCGGGCCTGCGCTCGAGAGCTCGCACGTGGTCGGGTTCACGACCGTGGTCGAGCACGAGGGCGAGATCGAGGGCGAGCACGAGATCGAGACCGAGATCGCTGCCGAGACCGAGGACCTGGTCGAGACCGAGGCTGCGCTCGAGTCCGGGTCGCCCACTGCACTTTCGGAGCTGCCGGTCGAGGCCGTCGAAGCCGAGCCGGAGCACGAGGCCGAGCCGGAAGCCCGTGGCGAGCCCGCGCTCGAGCCTGCTGTGGAGGTCGAGCCCGATGCCGAGGCTCCGATCGCGGCTCTATCGTCCGACACGAGCGCGGACGCGTTGGAGCCCGACATCGAGCCCGATCTCGAGGACGCGTCGTCCGGGCAGTCGGGCTCCGAGTCCGAACCCGAAGATCCCAGTCAGTCCCCCGAGGGCTTCGTCGGCCCGTCCGGACCGAAGGGCTGAGAAGCCGAGCGCGGGCGTCCGAACGCCCGCAGTGATACATCGACATGGCCAAGAAGGCAGTTCGCAAGCAGGCGCCGCCGAGGATCCGCAACAAGACCTCCGTCAGCAATCCGGCGGAGACGGTCGTCGAGGCGACCGAAGTGGTCGAGCCGGACGCGACCGAGGTGGAGGTTACCGAGCCGGACGCGAGCCGCGAGCCGGAGCGGAGCATCGAGGACCTCGTCGCACAGCTCGGCGTGGACGAGCAGGCGGGCGCGGACGAGCAGGCAGCGCCCGCGCCGGCGGTTCGGGAGAAGGCGCCACGCAAGCGCGGTGGCGGACGACGCAAGAAGCCTGCGGGCGAGGAGGCCGAGGCGGCGGACGCCAATCGCGAGGACGAGGCGACGAGCGCTACGCTTGGCGAGGTCGAGCCTGCGGCTGCGCCGAGCGAGGGCGATGCGGTCGCTGACGCGCAGCCTGGAGAGGGCGGCGAGCCGAGCGACGCGGGCGAAGGTGAAGGACAGCCGAGCGAGGCCAAGCCGAGCGAGGGCGAAGCCGAGGATGGCGCCACGACGGTGCGCTTGGTCGACAGCCTGCCGATCGACCCAGAGGACGATCTGAGCGAGGTCGAAGGCGAGGCGTCGCCGCGCTTGGTATCGATCGTCGAGAGCCTGCTCTTCGCGTCCAACAAGCCGCTGCACGTCAAGCAGATCCGGCGGGTGCTGGAGGAGCCATCCGTGCGGCAGATCCAGCTCGCGCTCAAGCACCTGATCTCGACCAACGATTCGCGTGGGATCGCGGTCGCCCAGGTCGCGGGAGGGTTCGTGCTGCAGACTCATCCACAGAACGCCGTGTGGGTCCAGAAGCTGCTGCAGGCCAAGCCGGTCAAGCTGAGTCGGCCGCAGCTCGAGACCCTGGCCGTGGTCGCGTATCGCCAGCCGGTGACGCGGCCCGAAATCGATCACATCCGCGGAGTCGACAGCGGCGCCGTGCTGAAGATGCTGCTCGAGCGGGACCTGATTCAGATCGTCGGCAAGAAAGACGAACCCGGGCGACCCATGCTCTACGGCACCACCGTCAATTTCCTCGAGTTCTTCAACTTGATGAGCCTGCGGGATCTCCCGGACCTGCGCGAGTTCCGAGAGCTGTCCGACGACACCAAGGCGACGCTGCGCCGCCAGATGAACGACGCCGAGGTCGAGGCGCTCGGCCAAGAGGTGCTGGAGTTCGCGCGAGCGCAGGGCGAAGCGGGACCGGAGGACGCGGCTGCGTCGAGCGGCGAGGGGGAGACGGCGACGAGCGAGGAGGTCGATGCGGGCGCGGGTGCAGAAGCAGCGCCGGTCGATGAGGCGCCCGGCAGCGGGGATGATCTGTTCGCGGAGCTCGAGTCGGCGGGGGCGGAGATCGTCGCGCTGGATTCGAGTGAGGGGGTGAGCGAGGGCCAAGCTGTCGACGCGGAGACGGTCGAGGCGATGGCGGAGCAGGAGGAGAGCGCACCGGAGGGGGACGAAGAGGAGGACGAAGAGGAGGAGGACGAAA
>CBFGLP010001057.1:0-2734 GCA_965649595.1 uncultured Myxococcales bacterium
GACGAGGGCAAGGGCAAGGTCGTCGACGTGCTCGCGGCCGAGGCCCAGCTGGTCGCTCGCTTCGCGGGGGGCAACAACGCCGGTCACACGCTCGTGATTGGCGGCAACAAGATCATCACGCACTTGGTCCCGAGCGGCTGCACCTATCCGGGGACCCGCTGCTTGCTGGGCGCGGGCATGGTCATCGATCCCGACGTGTTCGCGCAGGAGATCGCCGAGCTGCGCTCGCACGGGCTCTTGCAAGGCGACGAGCTGCGGGTCTCGCTCGACGCCCACGTGATCTTCCCCTTCCACCGCGAGCTCGACGGTCTGCGCGAGGACAGCTCGCGCGCCCAGACGATCGGCACGACGCGGCGCGGCATCGGCCCTTGCTACGAAGCCAAGGCCGCGCGGCGAGGCATCCGGATCCGCGACCTCGGCAAGCCCGAGCTGCTGCGGGCACGGCTCGAGCAGAACAAGCACGCGCTCGAGGCCGAGTTTGCCCAGCTCGGGCGCACTGTCGAGATCGACATCGACGCGCTGCTGGCCAAGGCCGCGCAGTGGCACGCCTGGATCGGCCCGATCTCCTGTGATGCTGGAGCCGAGGTGCTCGAGTTCGTCGAGGCCGGCAAGCGCGTGCTCTTCGAGGGCGCACAAGGGGCGCTGCTCGACGTTGATCACGGCACCTATCCCTACGTCACCTCCAGCTCGACGATCGCGGGCGGCGTGTGTACCGGCCTCGGGATCGGCCCCACGCTGGTCCAATCCGTCTGGGGCATCACCAAGGCCTACACGACGCGGGTCGGCGCCGGTCCCTTTCCAACCAAGCTGGAGGACCAGCTGGGTGATCGCCTGCGTCGCGAAGGTGGCGAGTATGGAGCGACCACCGGCCGCCCGCGCGACTGTGGGTGGTTGGATCTGCCAGCTCTGCGCCTAGCCGCGCGGCGCAACGGGCTGACCGGTCTGTGCGTCACCAAGCTCGACGTGCTCGTGCGGATGCCGGTCGTTCAGATCTGCACCCGCTACCGCGACGGCGTCGACCCAGGTCGCGATGGCTTCGATGTGGCCGTGCCGGAGTACGAGACTGTCCCCAACTGGGGAGATCCGAGCTGGATCGCGAAGGTGAGCGAAGCTCGGAGCATCAGCGATCTGCCGGGTCCGATTCGTGCCTACCTCGACCACATCGAGGAGCAGACGCGAGTACCAATCACGCTCGTCTCGGTCGGTCCCGATCGCGAGCAGACCATCCGCGTCGCGTCCCCGTTCTGAGCCGCCGGTGCCGACGCGAAGGGGACGCAACACGGATCGCTTCGGCGGGCCTGGGTTCGCGGCACGACACCGCCCGCGCATGATTCGGGAGGTTGTGCGGGAAGCGAGCTCCACTGCGTTCCACGGGCCTTGCGGACATGCCGCGATGATCGATCGAAACGTCGAATCGAGTGGTTGTGTGCTCGCGCTTGGTTCCATATACTGTGGCCCCGTCCACGAGCGAGCACGGCTCCCCCTGTCGCCCTTCCTCCCTTCGTCGTCGACGTCTCCATGAAGATCACGCAGCACCCCTCGCGCTCGTCGGCTTCAAGCGCGAGTGCGTTCGTTCAGTGGCGAAGCGTGCTCCGATCAGTTGATACTGGGAGAGCTCTTTATGAGAATCGAATGCGACAAGTGCGCGGCCAAGTACTCCATCGCGGACGAAAAGGTACGCGGCAAGACGTTCAAGATTCGCTGCAAGAAGTGCAGCAACGTCATCATCGTTCGTGACAAGGCCGCGGCTGCGGATGCTGTCGCGTCCGAGAGCGAAGAGCCCGACGAGCCTGCTGGTTGGCACCTCGCGATCGACGGTGAGACGGTGGGCCCCTTGTCGGAGGCCGAGGTCCGCCAGCGTTACGACGCGGGGCAGATCGACAAGTCGACCTCGGTCTGGCAGGAAGGGTTCGACGACTGGGTCGAGCTCGGCTCGCTCGAGGCCTTCGCCGACCTGCCTGATCGCGCCGCCGGTGGTGCTCGCGTCGCTGTCGCTGCTGCCGCCGCCGCGCCGGCGCGCTCGGACGATCCCTTCGCTAGTGCCTCGTCCGAGGACGCGTTCGCGCCTAGCAGCAGCGGCGAGTTCGGTGGGGGCATGGCAGCGAGCAAGCCCGCTGCTGCAGCAGCCAAGCCTGCGGCCGCCGAGTCTCCTCGGGTCGGTGCTTCCTCGCTGACTGGGCAGCGCAACGAGAACTCGGTCCTGTTCTCGCTCGACAGCCTCAAGTCGGTGGCCACGGCGCGTCCGCCCTCGGCCGGTCCCGTCCGTCAGGCACCATCGACCACCGCGCCCGCGAGCGAGGGGTCTGGTCTGATCGACATCCGGGCGATGGGCGCGATGCTCGAGTCGTCCGCACCGGCAGCGGGCGGCGGCGCGGCTCAGGATGACGAGGTGCTGCCGACCTTCGGCGGTGGCGGCCTCGGAGGCCTCTCGGTCGAGCCGCTGGTGACCGAGCCCCCGCCCACCGCGGTCGCGGAGCCGGCACGTCAGCGCTCGAACGCGCCGATGTACATCCTCATCGGCATCTTGACCCTCGGTCTCATCGGCCTCGGCGTCATGTTCGTCATGAACCAGAACAAGGAGCCGCAGATCATCGAGAAGACGGTGATCGCTCCTGGTTCGGTCGAGGACAAGAAGGACGACGAGGACGAGAAGGACGACGAGAAGGACAAGAAGGACGACGAGGACGAGAAGGACGACGAGAAGGACGCCAAGGACGAAGCCGGCGAGACCGGT
>CBFGLP010001058.1:0-18369 GCA_965649595.1 uncultured Myxococcales bacterium
CGCGGCGGCTATGTACCAGCGGAGCCCGGTGTTCGCTAGCCTCCGCCCCCTGCTAGTGTCCAGCCGTGGACCCCATCACCCAGGGCGCCCTCGGGGCCGCGCTCGCGCAGGCGATCGTCGGCGAGCGGCTCGGTCGGCGCGCGTGGTGGCTCGGCGCGCTCGGAGGTATGGCGCCCGATCTCGACGTGCTGATCCGTAGCGCTGGCGATCCGCTGCTCGCAATCGAGTATCACCGCCACTTCACGCACAGCCTCGCGTTCATCCCAATCGGCGGGTTGTTGGTCGCGCTGCCCTTCTCGTTCAGCGAGGGCTCGCGCAACGCGACGGCGCTCGAGATCAGCCGGCAGCGAGTGTGGATCGCGATCGCGACCATGCTCGGCTGGGCGACCCACGGGCTGCTCGACGCGTTCACCTCGTACGGCACGCAGCTGTGGTGGCCCTTCTCCCACGCGCGGGTGGCCTGGAACTGGATCAGCGTCGTCGACCCGATCTACACGATCGCGCTGATCCTCGGCGTCGTGATCGCGGCTGGCCGGACGCCTCGCCAGCCGCCCGAGGCCGAGCCAACGCTGCGGCGTCGTGTCCGACGACCGGCGATCGTTGGCCTGCTGATCGCCACTCTCTACCTCGCGCTCGGCGGCGTGCAGCATGCCCGGGCGAGCGCGGTCCAGCGCGAGCTGGCGCAGCAGCGCGAGCACGCGATCGTGCGGGGGCGTGTCGATCCGCTGCTCTTCAACAACCTGCTGTGGCGGAGCACCTATCTCGACGAGCAGGGGCTGCTGCACGCGGACACGCTCGTGCTGCCCTGGTGGTCGGACGTGCGCGTGCACGAAGGATCGTTCACGCGTGCGCTGCAGCTCGACGCGGGCTGGCCACCGCAGGGAGAGACGGAGCCTGAGCGCGACCTCGCCTTGTTCGCGTGGTTTGCCGATGGCCTGCTCTACGTGGACTCGGCCGGCCTCCCCACCGCCGAGGTGGCCAGCGCCCCGACCCGGATCTGCGACGCTCGCTACTCGCTCGACCCGGGGGGGTTCGTGGGCCTCTTCTGTGTCCGCCTTGGCCCCCAGGGCATCGACACGGTCGAGCAGAACCGTCCTGCCAGTGCGAACGCCTACTTCGTCGACATGTTCGAGCTGCTGCGGACTGGCCAACCTATCGCCACGAGCCTCGGCGAGTGAGCCTCGGTCCGTCGATCATCCGTCAGCTCCTCGATCTTCCCCACCAGCATTTCCGCTCGTACTGAGGCGATTGCCCCTGCCCCGCCGCAGCCTCTACCGTCGGGGTCATGAGCTGTCTCAGTCGGCCCCGCATCCGCTCGGCCCCCTGCGTCGCGTTGTTGTCGATGCTCGGTCTGCTCGCGAGCGAGCTCGCGTGCACGAAGGATGCAAGCGACGACGGCGACGACGAGCTCGGTGAGGGCGACGCGGACCAGGGCGATGGCGATGGCGATGGCGACGAGTGCCTCGCGGGCGTCGCCGATCCCGGCCCCGCGCCGGTTCGTCGCCTGACCGCCCGTCAGTACGCCAACACCGTCCGCGATCTGTTCCCCGGCGTCACCCTGCCGGAGCCGACGATCCTCGTCGACCCGCTGGTCGCCGGGTTCGAGAACAACGCCCAGGCCCAGACCCCCTCGGCCCTGCTGATCGAGCAGTACCAGCGCGCGGCGGTCGAGGTGACCGAGGCGGCGATGCAGCAGGCCGATCTGTGGCTGCCCTGCGCGAGCGATGGCGGGGCCGATCCGCAAGGCTGCGGCCACGCGCTCTTGCTCGAGCTCGGGCCGCGCGCGTTCCGACGCCCGCTCGACGCCGAGCAAGAGCAGGTCTATCTCGGCTTCTTCGATCAGCAGCTGGCCGAGCTGGGCTTCTCGGTCGCGCTCCAGCTGACCTTGCAGGCGATGCTGCAAGCGCCCGAGTTCATCTATTTGATCGAGCAAACCGAAGCAGCCGAGGGCGAAGGCCCCGCCCCGCTCGACGGCTACAGCCTCGCTACCCGCCTGTCCTACTTCTTGTGGGACACGATGCCGGACCCCGAGCTGTTCGCGGCGGCAGAGAGCGGCGAGCTGGCCGACGACGACGGCCTGCTCGCGCAGATCGATCGCATGCTCGCCGATCCACGCGCCCGCGTGGCGACGGTGAACTTCTATCGGCAGTGGTTCGACCTCGACGCGATCGACACGATCGCCCTCGACCCCGCGACCTACCCCGACTACACGCCGCAGCTGCGCGACGCCATGCGCGAGGAGCTCGAGCGGCTCGCCGAGTGGACCGTGTTCGAGGCCGAGGGCAGCTTCGCGGATCTGCTGACCAGCGAGCAGACCTGGATCGACCCGCAGCTGGCCGCGCTCTATGGCGTCGACGCGCCGGCGAGCTGGGAGTTGGTCTCGCTCGACGCGGCGGAGCGCTCGGGCATCTTGACCCGCGCGGGCTTCCTCGCCAGCCGGGCCCACGCGGTCCACCCATCGCCGGTCAAGCGGGGCGTGTTCGTGCTCGAGCACCTGCTCTGCCAGCCACCACCTCCGCCGCCGCCCGAGGTCGACACCAACGTGCCCGAGGGTGAGGCGAACGACCCCAAGACCAACCGCGAGCGCTACCAAGCCCACACGACCGACCTGACCTGCCAGGGCTGCCACCAAACGATCGATGGGATCGGGTTTGGGTTCGAGAACTACGACTCGCTCGGTCGCTGGCGCACGCTCGACAACGGCTTCGCCGTCGACGCGAGCGGCGAGCTGATCGGCGCGGGTCAGGGCGTCGACGGCCCCTTCGTCGGCGCGCTCGAGCTGTCCGACAAGCTCGCCAGCAGCGAGGTCGCGCACCGCTGCGCCGTGACCAACTACCTGCGCTGGGCGCTGGCCCGCTCGCCCGCGCTCGACGACGCCTGCTTCCGCGCCGAGCTCGACGAGGCGTTCTTGGCCAACGAGGGCCACCTTCGCACGCTCGTGGCCGAGATCGTGCTCAGCGACGCGTTCCGCTACCGGAGGACCCAGCCATGAGCACGAACCACTCGACCCCCTCCGCCCGCGCTCGAGCCCACCTCGCCCGGCGCCGCAGCTTGCCGAGCTCCGGTGTCGGCCGTCGCACGCTCTTGAAGGCGCTCGGCCTCGCGGGCGCGGCCGCGTTCTTGCCCTCGCTCGCGCCTCGGCGCGTGCACGCGGCCCCCGGAAACCCCACGCGCGTGCTGCTGCTCGTGACCGGTCACGGCACGGTCTACGACAGCTGGAAGATGCGACCGGGCAACCTCGGCGAGGACAGCGACTGGGAGTTCGAGCTCGGCGCCCTCGACCAGAGCGAGTTCAGCCCGATCCTCGAGCCCTTCCACGGCGTACGCGACCACCTGCTGGTTCTCGACGGCCTCGCCGCGGGCCAGGTCGGCACCGCCGGCATTAACGAGCACGAGGCGGGCCACGTCGCTTGCTTGACCGGCACCGTCGCGCAAGCGGTACAGGACTCGCTCGCGATCTCTACGGGTCCCTCGATCGATCAGATCATCGGCAAGGCGATCGCCACGGCGGGCCAGTACCCGACGCTCGAGTACACCGTCGGTGGTTGGCCGGTCTGCTTCGACGAGTTTGGCCAGTCGATCCCCTACGAGATCGACGTCTACGCGGCCTACGAGCGGCTGTTCCCCGGCGGTCAGAACCCCAACCCGATCCCGACCGAGGCCGACACGATCCGCGCCGCCCAGCCGAGCGTGCTCGACTTGGTCGGCGATCGCTACGACGCGCTCGCGCCCAAGCTGTCCGGCGAGGATCGGCAAAAGCTCGAGCAGCACCGCGACCTGGTGCGCGGGCTCGAGCTGCAGCTCGAGGCGCTCGCCGGGATCGAGTGCGACGCCCCGGCCCCGCCCGGCGGCTTCCCGGACTGGGCGACCGCCGAGTACCCGCTCGCGTACATCAGCGCGTACGTCGACATCATCAAGATCGCGCTGAGCTGCCGGCTGAGCCCGGTGATCACCCTGCGCGCCGAGACCATGTTCAACGAGACGATCGGCGCCCCGGCAGGCGACCTCCACAACGACTGGGCCCACAAGGCCGAGGAGGACCCCGAGGCCGCGACGGTGATGAGCAATTACCACCGCTTCCACGCCCAGTGGATCAGCCAGCTGATCGCCGAGCTGGCCGCGACGCCCGACGCCGGCGGGAGCCTGCTCGACGACACCGTGGTCGTGTGGACCAACGAGCTCTCGACCGGCAGCCACGACTTCAAGCGCTTCCCGATCCTGGTCGCTGGCGGCGGCGCTCACTTCAGCCTCGGCCGCTGGGTTCGCTGGGCGCCGAAGGACACGCTGCAAGGGACGTGGGGCACCCACGAGATCGGGCCCTCGCACAACCGGTGGCTGGTCAGCCTCGCGCGAGCGCTGGGGGTGGACGTCGATCAGGTCGGCGTCGCTACGCTGCCGCGAGCGGGTGGCGGGACGATCGACTGCACGGGCGAGCTGGATCGGCTGCGACGCTGAGGGTGGTTGCACGTGCGAGGGCCTCCCGCCGACGACGGGAGGCCCCCTCAGCCCGGATAGGCTGACGAAGCCCCTCGATCACCCGAAGATCGCCGACGGCTCCGGCGCGAGCTTGGCCCGATCACGCCAGCGCTCGAGCGTCCTAATCGACCTGCACTTGCGGATGATCGCGGCAGTCTCGGCGTCGAGCGGAAGGCCACGCAGCTCGAAGGTCAGCAAGACCTGGTCGACCAAGCCTTGCAGCTTGGCCTTGCGCATGCCCTGCTCGAGGCCCTTCTTCAGGCCCTTCTCGAGGCCCGTGACCTCTGCGTGATAGAGAATGCTGTTGAGCTCTGCTTCGCCCAGTCGCTCGTGGTCGTCCATCGTCAACATCTCCTTCAGTGTGGGTTGATTGTCTTTGGGTACCGCAGAGACGATGCCGCGGATGTAGGTCCCTCGAGTTGCGCGATCCAGGTGCCGAGCCGCCTTCAAGGCCGTCTCGACCACCTCCATGTCGCCCCAAACTCCATGGATCAGCGCTGACAAGAGCGTGTAGGCGGGTCGCTGCCGCGCCGCCCGTTCCGTGATCACCCGCGGCATCGTATGGCGATCGACTACCAGCGGTTGAAAGCTCAGACCACCGAAATCCCGCTCCAAATTGCGCATCCACGTCGTCACGCTTCGGCCCAGGGCCAAAACCAGCAGCCATGCCGGTCGCTGAAACCGCTGAGCCGTCAATGCGAGATAGAGCAGGAATTTAATCCGCTTCTCCTTCTCGCTGAGCCGCTGCGCCTCGACGATGAGCGAGGCTTGGACCCGCATATCTGCTGGGTGGGACCCGCACAGCACCAGGTCGGCGATCACCTCGCCGAGCCGCTCCGCGGCAGGCAGCCCAAAGCTCAGGGCTGCGTGGTGCTCGCTCACCCGCATGCCAAAGGGGAGCGGGCTCTCGAACAGCTCCCGGGCCAGATCGAAGGCCAGCTCCAGATCATCCTGGAAGGGGAGCAACGCCGACTGGTGAAGCACGCTGGGCATGACGGTGGTCAGTCATGAGCACGCGCCGCTCCAGATCCCTTTGGTCAAGAAAATCGCAGAGATAGCGAGAGCCGCCGAATTAAATTCGTCCGACCCGTCGGCCACTGGCCGGTGGCTCGGCCACCTGGCGCGGCCGCCCCCTCGGCCACCATCACGTCCACCGCCGCTCGAGGGCAGCCCACACCTGCTCGAGCGCAGCCGCTGCCCCGATCGGCAGCCGCAGATCCACGAGCTCCGACACCTCGCTGGTCCCCGGGTTGATCTCGATCGTCACGCCCCCACTCTCGCTCGCCTGAACCACCGGCGCCGCGATGTAGGGGAACACCGCGGTCGTGCCGATCATGACCACCGCCTCGAACCCACGCTCGAGCTCGCGGCGGAGCGTGTCGAGCTGATCGAGCGGCAGCATCTCGTCGAAGAGCACGACCTTGGGCCGGATCACCGCCCCGCACTTCGGACAGCACGGGAGCGGATCGAGCCCAGCATAGCTCTCGACCGTCGCGTGCCACGAGCACTTCGTACAGATCAGCTCGTGCACGTCGCCGTGGATCGTGATCAGCTTCTGCGAGCCAGCGGCGGCGTGCAGACCATCGACGTTCTGCGTGAGCACCCAGACCCGCTCGAGCCGCCGCTCGAGCGCGGCGATGATCCGGTGCGCCGCGTTGGGCTGGGCCCCGCGACAGGTCTCCTCGATCTGCCGGATGTACTTCCAGGTCCGGGCTGGATCCCTGCGAAACATCGAGCCCGAGAGGCACACCTCGATCGGTAGATCATCCTCGGTGTCGCGGTCGTCGTAGAGCCCGCCGACGCCGCGATAGGTCGGGAGGCCCGAGTCGGCCGAGATGCCCGCGCCGGTTACGAAGAGCAGGTTCTGGACGGGCGCGAGCAGCTCGGCGGCACGCTCGACTTGGTCCGAATGCGCGGGCTTCGAGTCGACCACGGAGGCATCTTAGTGCCGCGAGCCCGCGCTGACATAGAATCGTCTGCGCATGGACAAGCTCAAGGCCTACGCGGTCCCGGTCATCGCCCTGCTGCTGCTGCTCGCGTGGTTCTTCGTCGTCCGCCCGATGCTCGACGAAGGCTCCGAGAGCGCCGAGCCTGCGAAGGCCCAGCAGGCGCCCTGATCCTGGTCAGAGATCAGAGCGCCGCGCGAGCGAGGTGCAGGATCTCGAACAGCGCCCGCGTCGCGGGCGACTTGTTGAGCGTATAGAAGTGGATGCCCGGGACGCCCGCGTTGTGGCGAGCAAAGGGGCCTGGCGAGGGGCGGACAAGCAGCTCGCGGCACTGGTAGGCCGCGTAGGTGACCCCGGCCCAGAACACCTCGTGCGGGTCGGGCCCGTCCTCGCCCTCGGCGATCTCGCGTAGGCGCTTGCGCAGGAGCTCGGGGATCGTCGCCCCGCATATCTTGGTGAAGCGCTCGACTTGGCCGATGTTGGTGACCGGCATGATGCCCGGCAAGATCGGCACGCCGATGCCCGCAGCGCGGGCGAGGTTCTCGAAGCTGAAGAAGGCCGCGTTGTCGAAGAAGAGCTGCGAGATCAGGAAGTCGGTTCCGGCTTGGACCTTGGTCTCGAGGTGCTCGAGATCGCTGCGAGCGTCGCTCGCCTCCGGGTGGACCTCCGGGTAGCAGGCCGCGCCGATGCACAGCTCTGGCCAGCGCTCGCGCAGCCACGCGATCAGCTCGCTCGCGTAGCGAAAACCTCCGGGAGTCGGCTCGAACGAGGTCGCGCCACGCGGTGGGTCCCCGCGCAGCGCCAGCACGTTGCGGATGTCCTGCTCGAGCAGGTGCTCGACCACCGCGGCCAGCTCGTCGCGGGTCGAGCCCACGCAGGTCAGGTGAGCCATCGGCTCGATGCCGAGCTCGTGCTTGATCCGCCCGACCAGCTCGACCGTGCGCGTGCGTGTGCTGCCGCCTGCTCCGTAGGTGACCGACACGAAGTCGGGCTCGAGCCGAGCGAGCTGCTCGAGGCTCCGCCACAGCGTGCGCTCGCCCTTCTCATCCTTCGGTGGGAAGAACTCGAAGCTGAACACGGGTCGCTTGTGGAGCAGGCGGTCGCGGATGAGCACGGGCGGGAGATAGCAGGTTTGCGGGGGCGCTGCTCAGCTCGGCGGGTGCTCGGCGCTCAGCCACACGTCCGCGCTCTCGACCCGAAACGACTCGCCGCCCGCCTGAGCACGCACGCGCAAGGCCCCGTCGCTGTCGAGCCCGACACCGATCACGTGCTCGCGCGAGCTTCCGCTCGGGCTTGGCCGCTCGACCCACAGCTCGCGCCCGATCACCGCGCAGTGCGGCTCGTAGCGCGAGCGCAGGGCCGCGAACCCGCCGACCAAGAAGCGATCGACCCAGCGCTCGAGCTCGTGGAGGATCGCCGCGAGCAGCTCGGCCCGACCGACCCGTCGCGCTGGCGGAAGGTGCAGCGCGAGGCTGGTCGCCCGCTCGCGCAGCTCGGGCTCGAACTCGTCGACCTCGCGGTGCACGTTGACGCCGAAGCCCACCACCACGTCGGCCTCGCCACCTCGCCAGCGGCTCTCGCACAAGATCCCCGCCAGCTTGCGCCCGCCGAGCAAGAGATCGTTGGGCCACTTGAGCGCGAGCTCGGGCAAGCCAGCGGAGCGCCAGCCCTCGTCGCCGCCGAAGCTGCGCAGCAAGCCCTCGCGCAAGCCCACGCCGACCGCCAGGGCCAGCGCGCCGAGGTTGGTCCGCGGCACGCCGCAGCGCAGGATCACCGACGCGTAGAGGTCGCGACCTGCGGGTGATGACCAACGCCGACCTAACCGTCCGCGCCCTGCTGTCTGGGCATCGGCGGTCACGAGCCCACCGTCGGGCGCCCCGCTCGACGCGGCCAACCACGCGAGCGCGCGGTCGTTGGTCGAGCCGAGCTGTTCGCGGTGCTCGTGCGTCCGGCCGAGCCGGAGCGTCGTCAGCAACGAGCCGAGCTCGCGCAGGTCGTCGGTCACGGCGGGAGTTTGCCATGACCGAGCGAAGCGGCTCTATGGTTCGGGGTCTCCTCGACATGCTCGCCCGCACCTCGTCCACGCTCGTCCTCACCGCGCTGCTCGCCGCCTGCGCGCGCGCTTCGAGTCAGCCCGAGGCTCCCACGCCGCCGAGCGTCGCGGCCGATCACGATCGAGCCTCGGGCGCCGAGTCGCGCTGGGACTACTCGCTCCGGGTCGATGAGGGGCTCGAGCGGATGCAGCTGGGCCTGTGTGTCGACGGCCCGCTGCCATCGCGACTCAGGGCGGGGGACCAAGCTGGTGAGTTTCTCGTGTCGGCGCGAGTCCGCGGGGGAGCGGCGCTGGTTCGTGAGGGTGACTCGGTGGTGGTCGAGTCGCTCGGGGTGCAGGGGTGTATCGACCTCGAGATCGATCTCGCCAAGATGGTCGAGCAGGGCGGCCGCGACACCACACGCACCAGCGAGGGCCTGATGGTCAGCCCACATCAGTGGCTCTGGCACCCGTACGAGCTCCCCGACCAGCTAGAGGCCCGCATCACGCTCGATCTCCCCCAAGGCATTCACCTCACCGCCCCCTGGCCGCTCGAGCCCGACGCCGCTGGCGAGGTTCGTCGGCTCGACGCGTCGGCGTTCTCATGGAAGGCCTGGGCGGCGATCGGTCGCTACGAGCCGCTCGAGTTCGAGGCCGCGGGAGCCGAGTTCGAGGTCGCCCTGCTCTCGAACGATCACGTGGCCACGCGCGCGGGTATCGAGGCGTGGATCCGCGTGGCCGCCGAGACCTCGGCGCAGCTCTACGGGCAGTTCCCGCGCGAGCGCGTCGCGGTCGTGGTGATCCCGTCCGAGGGATGGGGCGCCGCTCCGGTCCACTTCGGCATGGCCCGACGAGGCGGCGGCGCATCGGCGATGCTGATCCTCGACAGCGAGGCTGGCGACGAGCGCTTGCCTGGCGAGTGGGTGGCCGTGCACGAGTTTCTGCACTTCGGCATGCCGCTGATCGCCGACGCGTGGATGGCCGAAGGCTTCGTCACCTACTATCAAGAGGTCCTTCGCGCCCGGCGAGGCGTGGCCACGCACGAGCCCCCGCGCGCGGGCGCGAGCTCGGCGGACCAACAGGCCCACGCCTCGCTCGCTCGCCTCCACGAGGGCTTCGAACGCGGCAGCGGGGGCACGCGCTCGCTGCAGCGAGCGAGCGACGTGATGCGCACACAAGGCACCTATACGCGGGTCTACTGGGGTGGCGCGGCGCTGGCCATGGATCTCGACCTGCGCCTTCGTCGAGCCAGCGGCGGTCGCCGATCGCTCGACGATCTGATGCGACGGGTCGCCGAGCTCAATGACGAGCCGCGACGATTCACCGCCGAGCAAATGTTCGAGATCTTCGCGACCGAGGTCGCTGCTTGGTATGTGGCCGGCGAGCTCGACCAGGAGGTCTCACCACGAGCGATCGCGGCGGAGCACCTCGAGGCTCGCTCGATCCCCGATGCGATCGTTCGCCTCGAAGGCCTCGCTGTCGACCTGAGCGGCTCTACGCCGCAGCTGCTCGCTGGACCGCCGGACGAGGTCGAGCTCCGCCGTCAGCTCTTTGCTGCACGAACGAGCGACTGAGACTGATTCGGCCCCGCTTGGACCCAGGCGGACGACGTCCCAGAATTGATCTTCTATAGATCCTCGGATCATCTCCATCCCGCAGCACTGCAACGTATTGTGGTTTTTTCGTAGCCTAGCTAGCAAAGCGCGATCTTCGGGGTCGAAGGGCGCGAGGATTTGCACATTTTCTAGTCAACCGTTCAGTGACGTCCGTCCGCGCCCATGATATCCATGCGGCCAACCTCAAGGCCCGGGTACCCCCACCGCCGACTCTCGACTGCTCCGCAGTGACTGTTCCCTGATGTTCAGGGGAGCCGATTCGGCTCGAGAGACCAATCGGCTGCACCACGGCACAACCTCCCGGACCAATCGACGAAGGATCAGGACAAAGCAATGGCAAACCTCAAGGACATCGTGGCCGCCCTCGCCATCCTCAGCGCGGGTACCCTGACGCTCACCGGCTGCAAGAAGACCGAAGGCGAGACCACCACCCCCGACGCCGGCGGCGAAGTGACCCCCGCCGAGGGTGAGACCCCCGCCGAGGTCGAGGCGCCCGCCGAAGGTGGCGAGGCTCCGGCCGAGGGCGAGGCTTCCTGCAGCGGCGAAGGCTCCTGCAGCGGCCACAAGGCCTGATTCAGCCCAGGCTGGCAAAAGGCTCGATTGGCTTCGGCCAACGGACCTTATCCTATCGGGCTCAAAGCCTGAGCGGTGGTGCACCCGTGATCGAGCTTCGATCGCGGGTGTTTCCATTCAAACCAACGAACAGACTGCCGTGGCTTCGACACCAGAGTTCGCCATCCTTCCGAGCAGATCCTCGAAAAAGATGACCAGCATCCGAGACCGCCTCCACGACCGCCGCACGCCCACCGGAGTCGGCCTCGGCTTGCGCGCGGCGTTCATCGAGCGGATTCACGCGGGCGAGGCCGACGGCAAGCTCGCGTTCCTCGAGGTCTGCCCGGAGAACTACATGCACCGCGGCGGCCGGGCCCCGCGTCGCTTCGAGGCGATCGCCGAGCGAATCCCGATCATCACGCACGGCCTGATGATGTCGCTCGGCTCGCTCGACCCGCTCGACGAGCACTACCTCGCCGAGCTGCGCGGGTTCATCTCGCGTCACGGCACCGCTTGGCACAGCGATCACCTCTGCTTCTCCGGTCACGCTGGCGCGCTGCTGCACGACCTGCTGCCGGTGCCGATGAACACCAGCTCGGCGATCCGCGTGGCCGAGCGGATCCTCCGTGCCCAGGACTCGATCGGCAAGCCGCTGGCGATCGAGAACATCTCCTATTACCTGCCGATGGGAGCCGCGGCCGCGAGCGAGGCGGAGTTCATGACCGAGGTGTGCGAGCGCGCCGACTGTGGCCTGCTGCTCGACGTCAACAACGTGTTCGTGAATTCGAACAACTTTGGCTTCGATCCGCGCGCGATGGTGGCCGCATATCCGCTCGAGCGCGTGGTTCAGATGCACGTCGCCGGACACACCCGCTGGGAGCGCTTCGACATGTGGCTCGACGATCACGGCGCGACTGCGGAGCCTACCGTCCACGAGCTGATGGCCTACGTGGTCGAGCGGACCGGACCGGTGCCCGTGCTGCTCGAGCGTGACAAGCAGATCCCCACGCTCGACGAGCTGCTCGTCGAGGTCGCGGCCTTGCAGGCGAGCTACGACGAGGCGCTCGCCCGCTGGCAAGACTCGGTCCAGCCGCTGCGGGAGGCGAACAGTGTCCGCTGAGAACGTGCGAGATGACGCCGCCGTCCAGCGCGTGCTCGGTCAGCTGATCCGCGACTCGAGCTTGCAAGCGCGGCTCGAGGCCGACCCCGAAGGCTTGCTGCGCGAGCTCGGCCTCGACCCGAGCGATCGCGCAGGCATGCTCGCGTTCGGACCCAGCCGCTTGCTCGCCTACAACCAAATGGTCGGGTCTCGGCTCGCGCGGACGGTCGGCGAGTTCATGCCTCGCGTGGTCGAGGTCGTTGGTGAGTCGGCGCTCGACGAGCAGGTCCGTGAATGGATCGCCGAGCTCGGTCCCCGCTCGGCGTACCTGCGCGAGGTGCCCGACGAATTCCTGACCTGGGCTCGCCCGCGCTGGCGCGAGGCGATCGCTGCGGGGGTCTGGCCCGCGTGGCTGATCGAGCTCGCCGAGCACGAGCTGCTGATCCGCGCGCTGCGGAACGATCCGCGCCCCAGCGGTGCACCCAGCGAGCACAAGATCGAGCTCGAGCGCGCGCTCGCTAGCAACCCGACGGCGCGCTTGATCAATCGCCGCCACGCGGTCCATCACCTCCCCGCCAAGCTCGGTGCTCCGCTGCCCGTGGTCGGCGAGGGGACGTTCGTGCTGGTCGCCTGGCGTGACGCTCAGGACCGCGCGCAGGTCCTCGAGCTCGAGCCCCGCCCGGCGGCGCTGCTCGAACGCTTGCTCGCCGGCCAGAGCCTGCGCGAGGCCTTGTTCGGGGCCTGTGCTGCGCTCGGCGAGGCGCTCGACGACGCGATCCTGCAGAGCACCGCGCTCACGCTGGCGAGCTGGTGCGACCGCCACGTGCTGCTCGGGGCAGACTAATCGATCGCCACGCTGTAGACCGGGCCGTCCGCACCGACCGAACCGCTCGCGCTCTCCAGCCCGGTCACGATCACGTGGCTCTCGGCGATCGGCCAGAGATCCACGTACTCGATCCGCGGTGCCTCCCCCTGCGGATCCCAGCGAGGCTCGAGCAAGATCGGCTGGATCGCGTCCTCGAGCGGCGCGTCGATCGCGAAGCCGAACACACCCGCGCTGCCGAGGTAGATCACCCGATCGCCCAGCAACGTCGCGCCCTCGCCTGAAAACAGATGGATCGACGCGTAGGTCGGGTTGAGCTCCCAGCCGCTCGCCTCCAGCTCCTCGTCGATCCGTCGCCGCGAAGCGTCGGCGAGGTCGACGAGGTGGAGGCCGCCGTCGGCGGTCGTGAACAGCAGGTGCTCGTCGTCGAACGCGATGCGCGAGCCGACCTCGGTGTCGGTCTCGATCCAGCTCGCGGACCAGGCCACGTCATCGAGCAGCCACAGCCGGCCCGACTCGAGCACGATCAATCGCCCGTCGCTCAGCACACCGAAGTCGACGAGCACGCCGACCGAGATCCCGGCCTGCTCGAGCGTGCCGATCGAGCTCGGCGGCTCGGCTCCCAGCTGCCAACCAAGCACCGAGTGCGAGCCAGGATCATCGGAGATCACGAACGCTCGATCGTCGAGCAGCGCGTAGGGTGACCACAGCGCGCCCTCGGGCGTCGGCAGCTCTCGCTGATCGATCAGCTGACCGTCGACGAGGCGCCATGCCTCGTAGCGGACCGAAGCTCCGAGCAAACGAGCCGTCATCGCGTGGGTCGAGCTCGCTCGGAAGTTCTCGGGTGTCTGGCCGTCGCCGATCGCGACCGGACCAACGACCTCGACGCCATCCGGTACGCCGCGGGCGTGCAGAGGTGCCGTCGGCCCAGGCTCCAGCCACAGCAACCAGTCCCCCGCGGTGCCGATCCAGTCCGCCTCGTCTTGGAGCTCGAGCGTGCGTCGCTGCTCTAGCTCGGTCACCAGCGCGTCGTACTCGGCGAGATCTCCCTGGACCGAATCCGTGTTGGTGAGCGGGTCAGCTCCCACGATCAGCCCACACGCAGACAGTGCCAGACAGACAACGACAGCAGACCCGAATATGCGCGTCGGCACGGAAGGGACGATAAACCACATTCATCGAGGCTTCGCGCAAGGAACGTTGCAGCATTTGCCGTGCTGTGGATCTAGCCCCAGAACATCGATTCAGGCATGGCGGCAAAATCGCATGGCTGAGCTGGCAACATCTGCGCGCATTTCGAGGAGGGCAACTTTCTACGACATGCTCTTTGCTGGCCGGGTCAATTCGCTACACTTTGCGGGTGGAGCCGAAGATCCACCACAAGACCGACAAGGAAATGATCGCCACCGTGGGCCCGGTGGTGCTCTGGTTCTCGAGTGGCGCGGCGACCGTGGAGGACTTCGATCGGGTTCGGTCGATCATCGACGGTCCGCTAGGGAAGGAGCGGAAGGTCGCGCTCGTGATGCTCCTCGAGGAAGGGACCCGGATCCCCGAGATGGGCGTGCGCAAGGAAGCGGCCAAGCTGATCGACGACATCGATCGCTTCGTCGGCATGTTCGTCGTGCTGCTGGGCTCGGGCTTCTGGGCGTCGGCGTTGCGCTCCGCGATCACCGGGTTGTCGATGCTCGTGCGTCGCCGCCAAGCCGTGCGCGCCTACGCGAGCGTCGACGAGGCGCTGACCGATCTGACCCACGACATGAGCGAGCTCGACGGCGCCGCGTTGCGCGGCGCGATCGAGCGGTTCCGCGGCGAGATGCCGGTGCGACGAGCCGCGGCTACGCCCTGACCGTCCTCGCCAGCAGAGCGGCGACTCGGACCATCGAGCCCAGCCGGTGCACGCGCCTCGATCGGCCCACAGGTTGATCGAGGCATCCATGTAGGTGAGTCGAGCTGGCGACCGAGGTAGCGACTCGAGTGGCGACCTTGCTTGCCGATCGCTGGAACCAAGCCACGCGAGTAGTGTTCGGCAGGCCAAGCTCGTGTGGCCCGGATCATGCTTCTCGGACAGTGCGATGTCCGAGCAGTGCGTGTTGAAGAGCCGATTGCTTCCATTGACTAGCCTGGTGGTGCTGTTCGCTGGTTGTTCCGAGCCCGAGGAGCGCGCCGACGTCTCCGACGAGGAGACCGGGATCGAGATCCCCGACGACACGGACGAGACCAGCGGCGAGCCCGACGAGTCCGCCGACGAGGTGGGTGAGACCGAGGATCCCGAGCCGGACACGGGCAACGATCCGCCAACCTGCTCTAGCACCACGGCGATCGCCGAGGCCGTCCCGCCCAACGTGATGTTGGTGGTCGACAAGTCTCGCAGCATGGTGCTCAACAGCTGGGACGACGATGGCCTCCCGCAGACCGACGATGTCACCCGCTGGTTCAGCCTCCATCGCACGGTCGAGACCGTCGCCGAGCAGTACTCGCAGGGCATGAACCTCGGCCTGACGCTCTTTCCTTCGGTCGAAGCGACCTCGAAGTACGAGCTGGCCTGCTTGGTCGAGGCGACGCCGGAGGTGCCGGTCGGCGAGAACGGTGCAGCCGAGCTGCTCGCGGCGATGCCGGCCGCCGACGAGCTCGACATCTATGGCGCGACCCCGGCGACCGCTGGTATCGCGACCGCCCTCGCCCACCTGCAGGGCCTCGTGGACGGGCGGCCTCGGGCGATGATCCTGATCACCGACGGCGCGGCCAACTGCTCGCCCGATTACGTGGGCCCCGACAAGTTCGACATCTACGACGAGGATCTGCCGCTGCTGGTCGCGCAGGCGTGGGAGGACGACGGGATTCCGACCTACGTGGTTGGCATCGACATCGAGGAGGTCAGCGAGCACCCCTTCACCATGCCGCGACAGAAGCTCGACGAGGTCGCGCAGCTCGGTGGGGTCCCGCGCGAGGGCGAGGTCGGCTTCTATGACGCCCGCGACGCGGACGCTCTGATGGCGGCGCTCGATGAGATCGCGGCCTCGGTCAGCTGCACGGTCGAGCTGGGCCAAGCGCCCTCGGGCCCCGACGAGTTGGTGATCTCGCTCGATGGCGAGGTGCTCCCGCGGCTCGAGTCCTGCGACGAGGGGTCCGGCTGGATCTACGTCGACCCGGCGGGCGAGCTGAACCGGATCGAGCTGTGCAACGCGGCTTGCGACGCGCTGCTCGAGTCTGGCGAGATCGAGGCCGAGTTCCTGTGCCCGCCGCAGCCCTGAGCTGCGGATCCACGCGGTAGGTCCCAGGCGCTACGACCGCCAATACCCAGCCATGCTCACGACCTCAGCTCGGGTGCCCGTCGACCCGCAGCTGAAACAGGAAGTAGGGCGGCAGACAAACGCCGCGATCCGAGTCGGAGCGAGCACAGATGAAGTCGTCGCGGCATGGCGCGTCGGCGTCACAAGCTCGCAGCAGCGCCGGGTTGCTGGTCTCGACGATGCAGCTCGCGAAGGGCCGCTTCTGGGCCAAGCAGTCGTTGAAGCTGCGCAGGTTGGGGATCACCCCGCAGGCTCCTTCGGGGCGCACCGACGCGCACGAGAACGCACACATTCCGTGCGGGAAGCCGACCCGGTTGTCGTTGCACACGCCCCCCTCGGCGCAGGCCGAAGCCTCGAGGTCGACGACGCGATCCTCGTGATGGTCGGCGCGCGGCTTGATTCGCCCGACCTCGCACACGGCTCCGGCTCCGCCGGGCTCGGGCTCGAGGCAGGTGCCGAGCTCGGGATCGCCGAGGGCAGTGCACGCGAGCCCTGCATCGCAAGTCCAATCGGCGAAGCCTGGATCGCCGAGCCCACAGTGGGCGCCCCAAGCCCCACGCGCGCGCTCGTGATCGGCCAGCTCGCGCTGCTCGCTCGGCGTTCCGCCCGAGAGCAGGGTATCGACCCACGCGGCCCGCCGCTCGAGCTCGCCGTCGAGGTGGGGCGAGGTGAAGCGTGCGAGCGCGTCGACGCGCTTGTCGGGATCTCGCTCGTCACCGAGCAGGTGGAAGCCGGCGATGCTGCGGGTCTCGTGGCAACCCTGGCAGCTCAGCCCATCGAGGCGGCGAAGCAAGCCAGCAGCCGAGCGCACGCTGGAGCCCGCATCTAAGTCGAGGTCCGAAAGATCGCTTGCCGAGAAGAGCTGCGACCAGGGTCGATTGGCCTGCCGCGCCAAGCCGCGCGGCGTGACCGAGGTGGCCTCGAGCGCGAGGAACTCGTCGGGCACGACCAGCGTGCCCTGATCGATCGCGGCTTGCTGGGCCGGCTCGCGCAGCCACGCGAGCAGGCGCGCGCGAGCCTTGGCGTCGCGCCGGAGTCGAGCGACGTCGGGCGTGTTCTCGAGCGGTGCCGCGACCCAGCCCAGCGATCCCTCGTCACGCCGGACTGGTCGAAACACCTGCAGCAGGTACTCGGCGTGGCCGGCCATGTCGGGGCGGATCGTCGAGGGCCAGCGCTCCGTCTGCACGTCGATCTCGACCGACTTGATCAGGCCGAGGTCGAGCTGCTCGGGCGCGAGCGCATGGCCGGGCGCGCGCAGCCACTCGGCCAGCTGCTCGCCGTGAGCGTCGAGCGGCGCCTGCCAGCGCACCGCGACCTCCCGCAGCGCCTGCCCGCGCGCCGCGTCGCTGGTTGGTGGCTCGGCGCCCGCGATCCGCTGCCAGAACACCACGTTGATGGTCATCGGCAGGCGCGAGTCGACGGTCACGCCCTGCTGCGTGCGGGTGTAGGCGAGCCGATAGATCAGCCGCGTCTCGCCGAGCCCCGAGCCGGGGGCGAACACGTGGCGATCGATCCGGTTGACCACCCCGATCAGCTCGAAGCGAGTGTCGGGCGCGGCGAGCCAGCGGAGATCGAACTGGCGATGCACGTAGCGCAAACCAACGCCCGTGTGCACGGGGTCCTCGGCGCGGTCGTGCGCGAGGCGATCGGCGAGGCTGGCCGTGATCGCGGGTAAAGGACCCGGCTTGGTCAATTCATCGGCGTTCGGCAGCTGCCCATAGCTGCTCGTCGCTTCGTCGGAGCCAGTCCCGTGCAAGAGCGCGCCGAGGCCCAAACCGTTCCGCTCGAGCGCCATCAACACGTCGGGCTCGGTGATCAGCAGGCGCGGCGGCGGCGAAGCGACTTCATCCGGGATCCAGTCGGGTCCGGACGCCCCCCCGTTGCCGGACTCCGTCACGGGATCCGAGGCATGAGGCTCTCCGGCGGAGCTCGGCTGGCGCTCGACGCAGCCCGACACGACCAACGAGACCAGTAGTGCCGGAGCCGCGAATCGCACGCTCGGATCGTAGCGCAATTCGAGATCGAGCATCGCGAGCGCTCGCGCGTGGATCCAAGCCTGAGCGTGTGGATTCGAGCCCGTGCCGCGGGCTTTTCTCTCGCGACGCAGCCGTGCTCCTGCTCGGCCGAACCGAGCGTAACTTAGGTGACCGCGGCAGCGCAGCACGGCACACTCGGAGCGTTGGCCATGTCTCGGACTCATCGCTCCACCCCTAGCCTCCCCCATCCACTCGTTCGCCGCTGCGTCCTGGCCCTGCCGCTCTCGCTGCTCGCCACGACGATCGGATGCACGCAGGTCGCCGAGAATGACGACGGTGCATTCACGATCGGGCTCGACGACGAGGCCGACACCAGCGACACCAACGACACCGCGGACACCAACGACACCGACGACCAATGTGGCGACGGGGTCGTGCAGGAGGGCGAAGAGTGCGATCAGGGCAACCAAAACGGCGACTCCAAGGTCTGCACGAGCGAGTGCCTGATCGCGACCTGCGGTGACGGCAAGATCTACGAGGGCTTCGAGGAGTGCGACGA
>CBFGLP010001059.1:0-14006 GCA_965649595.1 uncultured Myxococcales bacterium
TCTTCATGATCGAAAAGGCCCTCCCCATGTGTGGGCCTGCACCCAAATTAGGGCCTCGCACCACCCGTTGGGTGTAAACGCGTACCATTATGGAATCGCTCAATGATTCAGGAATATCGCAGCGATAAGGAGCCCAAATGAAAGAGCCGTCGACGCTCGCACGCCGACGGCTCTTGTATTCGCTCGAGAGCCTCAGCCCTGGGTCTCGTTGAGCAGCACCTGCGCCTCCGGCAGCTCCGGGTCCTCCTTGATCGCCCGTCGTGCCCAGAACACGGCCCGCTTCTGATCGCCTTGGATCATCGAGATCCGTCCTTGGCGGACGAACGACATCGCCCGGCTGATCGGGCACTCGACGCCCTCCATCAGCGCGATCTGGCGGAGCACCTTGGTCGCTAGATCCCAGTTCTCCATCTCCTCGGCGAGGTCGGCTAGCTCGGCGGCGATGAAGCCGTTTTGCTTGTCGTTCGCAAACGCCAGCTGGAGCACGGCCACCTGCGTGTCCCGGTCCCCGCGGGCCGCGGCGAGCCGGGCCTTGCGAAGCTGCAGGTTGGCCAGCTCGGGCGAGCGGCCGGCCGGGGCGGCCTCGATCGCGGCGTCGATGATCGCCTCGGCCGCGTCGAGTTGGTTGCTGTTCGTGTAGGCGTCGGCGAGCAGGCCGACGGCCTCGCTGTCGGCCGGATCGATCTCGAGGATCGAGCGCAGCGGTCCAGTCGCAGCCTCGGCCTCGCCAGCGTCGAGGTAGAGCTTGGACGCGCGGCGCAGGAGCGTGAGCTTGGCGTCGCGCTCCTGCGTGTCGCCTGCCTCGTCGATCAGCAGGTCGGCCAACTCACGATTGGCGTTGATCGCCGCGTAGATCGTCTGTAGCTCGCTGCGCAGCTGCTTGACGTCGGGCTGCTTGCGGCGCGCGAACTCGAGGCCCTGGCGGGCGTCGGCGGGGCGGCCGAGCTCGCGACAGGCACGCGAGAGCAAGAGCGCGGCTTCGACCTGGGCGGGGCCGCTCTCGAGCGCGACGAGCCGACCGGTGATCTTGATCAGGCCCTCCCAGTTCTGAGTCTCGTGCTCGATCCGCTCGAGCGCGTGCAGGGCCTCGAGGTCGCGGCGCTGCCGGTCGACCCACTCGGTCAGCAGGTCGCGGGCCAGCTCGCGCTCGCCTGCGGTGAGGCGCAGCTCGACCAGGCGCATGGTCGCCGGCCGCTCGGCCTCGATGTCCCCAGACCCGCTGGCGGCGATCCGCTGGGCCTCGAGGGCGTCGATCAGGGCGTCGAGCACCGCGGCGCGATCGATCCCGAGCGCCTCCTCGAGATCCGCGATCGCGGCAGTGCGCTCGCCGATGCTCCGCCGGACCTTGGCCCGCGCCTGCAGCAGCTGCAGGCGCAGCTTGGTGTCGCTGGTCTGCTCGAGCGTCTCGCTCAAGGTCGCGATCGCGTCGTGAGCCTGACCCGAGAGCCCGAGCGCGGCGGCCAGCTCGATGCGCAGGCCGACGTCCCCGGGCGCGGCCTCGCTGGCCTTGCGCAGGGCGGCGATGGCTCCCTGGGCGTCGCCGATCTGGTCGCGCTGGACCACCGCGGCCTCGCGCAGCAACGCGATCTTGCGCGGCTGGTCGTTGGTGTGCGCGGCCACGGCTTCGAGCATCCGCACGAGCCCGGGCCAGTCTTCGCGCATGCGGTAGGTCTGCTCGAGCCGGCGACGCAGCGGCTCGTCGTCGGGGACCCGCTGCCAGGCCTGCTCGAGCGCCCGCTGCTCGCCCTCCTCGTCACCGGTGCGCGCGCGCAGGTCAGCCAGCTCGATCGCCAGCGACGAGACCTTGCGCGGATCGGCTTGAGTCAGCCGCCGCTCCATCAGGTTGGCGCGCTCCTCGTCGTCGAGGTCGTCAGCTCCCCAGCCGAGCAGCGTGTCGATCAGCTCGGTGTCGTCGGGCTGGCTGTCGAGCGCCTGGCGGATGACCATCAGCGCCTCGGAGAGATCGCTTTGGCGCAGGCGCGCGGCCAGCTCGAGGCTGAGCTTCTTGATGCCGTCGAGGTCGTTGCGTCCCTGCGCGGCCATCAGCTGGTTGCGGAGCAGCTCGATCAGCTCACCGACGTTGCCCGAGCGCTCGAGGTGCTCGGCCAGCAGGATGTTGGCCGCGGTCTCCTCGGGGTTCTCGAGCAGGGCGTCGTTGAGGATCGGCACCGCGTCGTCGGCCCGACCATCGGCGGCGAGCAGCGCCCGCGCCAGCTCGAGGCGCAGGCCGTTGCGATCTTTGGCGTCCTGGATGCCGTCGAGCGTCTCCTCGACCAAGCGCTCGAGCCGATCGACGTGGCCGAGCTGCCGGTAGAGCCGAGCGAGCGGCTCCCAAGCGGTGCGGTTGGTCGGGTCGCGCTCGAGCAAGCTCTCGTAGAGCTTGACCGCGAGGGTCAGGTCGCCGTCCGGGCCCGCGGCCACGCCGGTCAGCTTGTCGGCGGCGGCGAGCACCAATGGGAGGTCGGCCACCTCGGCGGCCTCGATCAGCCACTTCACGGCGCCCGCGATGTCGCCAGCGATCCGGCGACGCTCGGCCAGCGCGAGCAGGGCCCAGTCGACTTGCTTCGTGCCATCGATCAGGGCCTTGGCCAGATCGACCGCGCGGAGCATCAGATCTTCGGCGCGCTGCCACTGCTCGAGCGAGAGCGCGAGATCGACGGCCTCGCGGGCCCGCTCGAGCCCGGCCTCGGGCTGCTGCAAGCGCCGCTCGAGGCAGTGCAGCAGGACCTTGGGATCGTCGGAGCGCCGAGCCACACGCTCGTAGAGATCGAGCAGCGCGTCGTTGTCCCGGTGCGTGTCGCAGGCGTGACCGAGGATCAACGCGGCCCGACCCCAGCGTGGGTCGTCCTCGAGCGCGGCGGTGAGGTCGGCGATGCCCTCGTCGATCGTCTCGGCGTCGGCGAGGTGGACCTCGGCCATGCGGAAGCGGGCGTCGGCGCGGGTCTCGGCCTGATCGGCGCCGAGGTTGGCGAGCCGCTGGAGCAGCTCGACCTGCCGCTCGGCGTCACCGCGGGTGCCCGCGACCTTGGCTTGCGCACGCCAGACGTCGACCTGGCGAACGCCCGTGTCCTCGGCTTGGACGAGCAGCTCGTCGGCGCGGTCCCACTGCTGGCGGCTGGCCATGACCTCGCCGAGGCGCAGCAGCAGCTCGCAGCGGACCAGCGCCTCGTCGCCGCGGCGCAGCTGGGCGAGGCGGGTCTCGAGCAAGGTCTGGTAGCGATCGGTCTGGCCCAGACGGATCGCCAGCTCCTTGACCGCCTCGTGCAGGACCGGCGAGCTGGGATCGGCCTCGACGGCGCGCAGGCGGGCGTCGAGGGCAGCCGCGTCACGCTGGAGGTCGCGCTCGAGCACGTCACCGAGCTCGGCCAGGATCCGGGCCCGACGACGACTCGACTTGACCCCTTCGAGCCGTGACTCGAGCAGGCGTCGGAGCAGCTCGAACTCGCCGCGGCTACGCAGGGCCTTTTGGACCTTGCTGCCTTGGCTGTCGTCCTCGGCGACCGCCTCGAGCACCGACTCGCGCAGCTCTCCAGCCTTGTCCGCGTCACCGCGCTCGGACGCGATCGAAGCCAGCTCGAGATAGATCTCGCCAGACGTGATCGCCACGGCCGACTCGCCGCCGCGGCGCAAGCTCAGCAGCAAGGTTCGGTAGGCACGCTCGGCGCGATCGAGCTGACCGGCCTCGTGGGCCGTCTGGGCCAACGCGCGCAGGATCGCCACGTTGCCGGCGTCCATCTTGGACGCCTCTTCGAGGGCGTCGATCGCCTCTTCGATCTTGCCCTGCGCTTGCGCGACCCGGGCGAGCCGCATGTGGACCTCGGCGCGCTGGGCCGAGCGTCGACGACCGAAGCTCTCGATCAGCGCCTCGAGCAGCGCCCGGGCCTCGTCGAGGCGACCGGCGCCGCGCATACCGTCGGCCAGCATCAGCTTGATCTGGCGATCGTCGGGCACGAACTCGTGGGCCCGCTCGAGCACGGGCACCGCGGTCTCGGGCGTGCCGAGCTCCTCGAAGATCTCGGCGGCCTCGCGGGCATAGGCGACGACCGTGGTCGGATCGCCGACGGCCGTGGCCGCGGTCGCGAGCGTGCGGGCGAGCGCCTGCTTGTCGTCGCGCTCGCGGTGGAGCCGGATCAACAGCTTGCGGACCTCACCGTTGCGCGGCGCCTCGGCGAACGCCTGCTCGAGCGCTTGGACGGCCTTCTCGCGCTGCTCGGCGGCGATCCGGGCCCGCGCGAGCTTGAGCAAGATCGCCACCCGCTCGCTCTCGGGCGTGTTCTCGAGCCGCTGCTCGAGGTGCTTGGCTGCGGCGTCGGGCCGATCCTGCGCCGAGTAGAGCCGCGCGAGCGCGTCGAGGGTCTGGTTGTCGGGCGCCAGCTCGGCGACCTTGCGCAGGGCCGTGATCGCCTTGTCGGGGTCGCGCAGGCGCTCCTCGGCCAGCATCGCAACCCGACCCCAGAGCGCCGCGGCCCGCTCGGGCTCACCGGCCGCGGCGACCCGGGCAGCTTGCTCCTCGAGCACCTCGGCCAGCTCCGCGTAGCGGCCACGCTGATCGAGCAGTTCGTAGAGCGCCGCGATCGACTCGGGGTGGCCGGGCCGCTCCTCGAGGTTCTCGCGCAGCGTCTCGATCCGGCCGCCGCGCGACTCGAGCACGCCGGTCAGGCGCGAGAGCTCGAGCCGTAGCTCGAGCCGACGCGCCGCGTCATCGGTCATCTCGAGCTCGCGCAGGCGCAGCCCGATCAGCTCGGACACGCGATCTTCTTGCTCGCACAGCGCCGCGACCCGAGAGATGTCCTCGAGCCGTGGCTCGGCCTCGGCCAGCACGCCCGTGTAGAGGTCGATCGCCCGGCCGTACTCGCCGGCCTCGGCCAGCATCTCGGCCGCGCGCCGCCGCATGTCGCGAGACACCTCGGGGCTGACCGGCAAGGTCGCGCCGTCGAGCAGCAGGCGGACGGCCTGATCGTGCTCACCCGCGGCGGCGCACTGCTCGACCAAGCGATCGAGGGACCACAGCGCCGCCGCCTCGGAGGCCGGCTCGCCGCGCCCCTGATCGCCACGCGACCACATCCGCGCGGCCTTGCGGTAGAGGCGGACCAGCGTCTGCTTGGCCGTCTCGACGTCCTCGTCGACGAAGCGCAGCGCGACCTCGGCGGCCTCGCGCAGCGCCGCGAGCCCGCGCTCGTCGAGCGCGTCGATCCGCAGCAGCGTCTCGATCAGCTCGGGGCCCGGGTTGACCCGCTGCATCGCGGCCAACGACTCGAGCGCGTCGGTGTGGGTCGCCTCGTGATCGACGGCCCGGCGAGCCGCGCCGCGGGCCTTGTCGAGCTGGCCGGCCAGCTCCCACCAGCGCGCGACGATCATCTCGAGCGCCCGCACGAGCGTCGGTCGCATCGCGTTGTTGTGGGTCTTGATGCCGCGCTCGAACGCGTCGGCCAAGATCGCGTACGAGGCCGCGCGACCGGCCGCCTGCTCGAGATCCTCGACGATCGTGCTGTCGGGTCGTTCGCGCGTGATGATCGCCAGCAACGCCGCCTCGGCGGCCTCGGCCCAGCGACCAGCTCGGGCAGCGCAGCGCGAGACCGCCTCTTGGCTGTCGACGCGACGCGGATCGAGCTTCGCCGCGCTCGCGTAGGCATCGGTCGCGGCGCTCGGATCATCGAGGTGCTTCTCGTGGATCCGGCCGGCCTCGAACAGCAGCTGCGCCGCGCGGGCCGACGAGGCCTTCTCGGACGCCGTCCGGATCGCCTTGGCCGTGTCGACCCACTCGCCGGTCTGCTCGGTCAAGCGCAGGAGGTCGTGCTCGAGCGCGAGGTCGTCGGGCGCGAAGGGGAGCGCCTGCGCCAGCACGGCGCGGGCCTTGTTCGGTTGACCCGCACGGTTCTCGTAGTCGCTCGCCGCTTCGCGCAGGAGTCGGGCCTTGTCGGCGGGCGTCGGCGCAGCGGCGAGCCGCTCGTCGAGGATCGCCAGGCCGGCCTGCCAGTCGCCGGTGGCTCGGAACGCCTGAGCCAGCGCGGCGCCAGCCAGCGGCCCGCACGAGGGCACGTGCAGCAGCGCCTGCAGGCCAGTGAGCCCGGCTTGGTTGGCCGGGTCGACGCCGATCGCCTGCGCGTAGTAACGCACCGCACCGTCGGGATCCCCGAGGTGCTCGCGGTGGATGTCGCCGAGCCGGGTCAGCGTCGCTGCGGCCCGATCCCGACCCACGCCCGCCGAGCCCGAGAGCAAGCTCGAGAGCTCCTTCCAGCGGCCGGTCTGGGCCATCAGGCGATCGAGCGCGTCGAGGGTCTCGGGCTCGTCACCAAAGTGCTCGCGGACCTCGAGCCAGGTCTTGATCGCGTCGGCGGTCCGGCCCAGCTCGTTGGCCTGGATCGTCGCGGCGCGGACGAGGTCGGCGCGCCGCTGCTGCTCGAGCACCGGCGTCGCCGCCCGCTCGAGCAGCGCGTCGACCAGCACGTCCCAGCGCTGGTTTGCCTCGAGCAACCCGACCACGGCGTCGCGGGCCTCGAGATCGTTGGCGTCGGCCTCGAGCCGCCGCTTCCAGTTGGCCAGCGCGCGGTCGGGCTGGCCGAGCCGCTCGGCCAAGCGCGCTGCTTCACCGAGGATCGTCCGTCGGACCGCGGACACCCGCTCGAGATCGGCCAGCCGCTCGAGCACGCTCAGCCGCCGCTCGTCCTCGCCAGACTCGGCCAGCAGCTCGGCGAGGCTGTGCGCGGCCGTCAACGCGGCGGGCTTCTCGGTCTCCGCCGAGTCGAGCACGCGACCGTAGAGCTCGATCGCGGTGTCGTTGTCGTGGAGCAGGTCGCGGTGCGCGTGGGCGGCCTCGAGCAGCAGCGCGATCTGCTGGCTGCCCTCGTCGCTGGCCTCGGCCGCAGCGACGAGCGCGAGCGCGTAGAGCTGGTGCTCGCCCGAGCGCTCGGCGAGCTGGCGGATCTGCTTGCGCGCGTCGGCGTCGGTCGGATCGATGGTCAGCAGCGCCGCGTAGTGCTGCATCGCCCGGCTGTCCTGCCCGGCGATGCCGAGCCGACTGCCGAGCTCGCGGTAGAGGCCCGGCTTCTCGTCCTCGTTGACGAAGTTGAGCGCCCGCTCGAGCACCCGGATCACGTCGGCGGGTCGCTCGGCCGCGTCGTAGTTCTTGCGCAGCAACGAGAGCGCCTTGCGACGCAGCGGCAGCTTGGCCGCGTCGTGCTCGAGCAACCGCTCGAGCAGCGCGCACGCGTCACCATGGCCAGCGCTCTCCTCGAGCAGCGACTCGAGCTCGTCGAGGGCCCTTTGCGGATCGCCGAGCTTGTCGAGGTAACAGGCCGCGATCTCGACCCGCAGCGAGCGAGCCTCGACCGAACCAAGCTGGGCCAGCCGGCCGCGCCAGAGATCGATCAGGTCGGCCCACCGCTCCTGCCGCTCGAGCAAGCGAGCGAGGGTGGCCTCGAGCTTGGCGTTGCTGCGATCGAGCTCGAGCCGCTTGACCATGTAGTCGGCGGCGCGCGAGGGCTGATCGGCGAAGTCCTTGGCCACTCGCGCGGCGTCGTCGAGCAGCTGCTTGCGCTGCTCCTTGTCGGTCGTGACCGCGAGCGTGCGATCGTAGACACCGAGCAGCTGGTCCCACTTCTCGGCCGCCGTCAGCGTGACCGTCAGGCGATCGAAGGCCCAGGTCGCATCCGGATCACGAGTGATGATCTCGGTCAGCAGGGCGAGGGTCACGTCCGGCTCGTCACCGAACCACTCCTCGTGGAAGTTGACCCCGCGGACCGCCAGCGGCCGCAGCACGTCCTTGCTCAGCGAGCGCGAGAGCAGATCTCGATAGAGCTTGGCTACCGCTTCGGGCCGCTGCAGCGACTCGGCTAGCTCTTCGAGGTGATCCCAGGCGTCGTCGCTGTCGGGCGCATTCTCGGCGGCGCGCAGGGCCGCGGCGAAGGATTGCTCGACTCCAGACTCGGTCTTCGAGGTCATGCTGTTCGGACTCCACCTTGTTCGCCCACCTCTGGATGGGCGTCACATGGAGCGAAAGTGTACCAGGGGCACGGTGGGCTCCGGTCACGAATTGTCTTCGTCAGGCCCACGGGGCTGGATCGGCTTCGTCCCGACCGGGGCCGAGGCCCTCGTCGCTGGCCACTTGTTTCGCACTGCAAGGCCGGGCAGGTGATCTTTGGGCCCACCACGCTCGGCTGATAAGCTGCGCGCCCGTGCCTGCTCGCTATCGGCTCGCATCGCTCGTGCTGCTGCTGGGCGTCGCTTGTGCAGGTCCGCCCAGCGAGGGCGCAGGGACGCGCGACGATGCAGAACATGCGGTCTCGCTGACGGATCCGTCCGTCGCTCCCCCCGAGCCCGCAGCCGATCCCGAGCCCAGGCCCGCGGCCCGGGCCGAGCCTCCCGAGCCCGCGGGCGAAGACGCCCTGCTGGCCAAGGCTCGCGCGTCGATGCGGGCGGGTAGGGTGCCTGCGAGCGTTCGGGACGAGCTGGCCGGCTCGGGGGATCCCGTGCACCGCCGGGCCGCACGGATGCTGCGTGCGATCGACGAGGGGGCGGACGCGGTGCGGGTTCGACTGCCCGATCCCTCGATGGCCGCGGTCGAGCCGGTCGTTGCAGCCGAGCCGATCGTCCTTCCGCCCAGGCCGGTCGTGCTGCCCGAGCCGGGTACTCTGTCCGAACCTGCACCTGCATCCGCCCCCGAAGATCCGACCGTCACGGCTTCGGAGCTCCCGGACGCTCCGCTCGATCTCCGCCGCCTCGATCCCCGCTCGCTCGCGGCCGCATGGTTCGCCAACGCCCCCGAGGTTGCGCCGTCCGTCGAGGCTCCACCCTTCGATCTGCGCGAGCTGCTGCGCGACGACGATCCGCTGGTGCTGCTGGAGGACCCCCCGAGCTCCGGCGCGCTGCTGCGCGCGATCTTGACCCGGATCGAGCTCACCCCCGCGGGCGAGGGCATGGTCGTCGCGCTGGTCGGCTCGGCGGCCGTATCCGTGCGAGCTCAGCCGCTCCCCGGTCAGCGGCTCCGTGTCCGGCTCGAGCCCGCGGGCGCGGTGCCGGCCTTCGTCGCCGCGCGGCCCGAAGCTGGTGGTGTCGCGGTCGTCGATGTCCGCCGCGGCCGGGGTCACGTGGATCTCGAGCTCGAGCTCGCCTCGGACTGGACGCTGCTGGCCGTTCGCTCGCGCGACAACGGGGCCGAGCTCGAGCTCGGCTTGCCGGCCGAGTAATGGCGCTGGTCGGCGAGGCCCGACTCGCCTTAAGCTCGCGCGTGGATCCTCGATGAAGCGGCCCTTCGACCAGCTGCGATCCACCCTCGACGAGTTCGTGCAGCAGGACGAGTACCCGGCGCTGGTCGTCGGCTGCCGGCCCGACGAGCTCGCCTATGTATTGAAGCTCCTCCAGTCGCTCGAGCAGACGCACCCCACTCACCTGATCGCAGCGTTTCATCAGCCCTTCCCCGACGCCGGCAGCTATGTCGACGGCGTGGTCCGCAGCGCAGCCGTGCAGCTCGAAGCCGCCGCGCCGCTGCGAGCCGAGCGGGGCGAGCCGCCCACGCCACCGCTGCCGCTCGCGTTGATGGATCCCCGCAGAGCGCCGGCGCAGCGCTTGCTCGACCTGCTCGACTTCCTGCGTCGCTTGCTGCCCAACGAGGACGAGTACCGGCTCGTTGTCGGTTTGCTCCCCTTGCAGTGCGACGACCTCGCTGGCTACGCCGAGCTCGTCCGAGCGATCCTGCCGATCCCGGATGTCCCGTCGTGGATGAGCGCCGTCCGGATCGTCGCTTACGACGATCGTGATCACCGACCGCTCGCGCCGATCCTGCGGGCCGAGCAGGCCGAGCGTGTGCTGACCCTCGACGTCGACTTTTCCCCCGACGCGATGGCCGACGCCCTGGCCCGAGACGCTGGTGATCGCAGCCTCCCCGTACCCGAGCGGATGGCTGCGCTGCTGCAGATCGCCGCGATCGACTACTCGTACAAGCGCCACCAAGAGGCGCTGCGCAAGTATGGGGCGCTGCACGAGCACTACGCCGGCGCCAACCAGCCGGACATGCAGGCGCTGTGTCTGCTCGGTGCCGGCGACACGCTCCACGCGGCTGGCGACTCGGCCAGCGCCAAGCAGCGGCTGCAGCAGGGCATCGCCGTGGCGATGGAGCACCGCTGCCTGCCGGTGCTGCTCAACCTGCTGATCTCGATCACCGGCGTCTGCATGGCGCTCGGCCACTACGCCGACGCCGAGAGCTACGCCGACTCGGGCACCAAGGTCGCCGCCGCGGTGCTCAACCCCTTTTCCTATTGTGATCTCCACGAGGCCCGCGGCGACGCCCAGCTCGGGCAACGAAAATTCCCCGACGGCGTCGCCAGCTATCAGCGCTGCCGCGAGCTGTGTCGCACCTACGAGCACTTCCATCGCTGGCGGTCGGTGCTCGGCAAGCTCGCGCGGGTCTACGCAGACGCGGGCATGGCCAAGGAGCAGCGCGAGGTCGAAGACGAGCTGGCGGTGGTCCGCGAGCTCGAAAGGCGGGGCGCCGCATGACCAACCTGCCTGCGGGTCGTCCACATCCGGCGACGCGGCCTGCCGATCCGCCCGCCCCGCTGATCGGGCCGACCGGATCCCCGACGCTCGACTGCGCCGCAGATGCGATCAACACCACGGTCGCGCCCTTCATGAGCGCGCCGCCGGCCGAGCAAGGCGCCGCGGGCTGGGTCGCGCAGGGTCTCGGCGGCGTGCTCGGGGTGGTCGGGGCGCCGCAGATGCTGATCGACCAGGCGTTCGCGGGCCTCACCGCGCCCCTGGCCGCGCTGTTCCCCTCGATGCCCGCGATCACCTTGCTGGGCATGCACGTCGGGGTGCCCCACGCTCACTCGCACCCGCCTTCGCTGGTCCCGCCTGCGCCGCCCGTGCCCTTGCCGAGCATCGGGCCGCTGGTCGGAGCGGGGGCCGTGTCGGTGCTCGCGTGCGGGCTCCCGCTCGCCCGCGCGGGGGACATTGGGCTCTCGATCACCTGCGGCTCGCTCGCGCCTCCTTTCGAGGTTTTTACGGGATCGAGCAACGTATTCGTCGGTGGCGCTCGGGCGGCGCGGATCCTCGATTTAACTAAGCACTGCAACCCGACCTCGATGGGCCCCTTTGCGATTGCGATGGGCGCTGCTGGGGTCGCTGCGGGGGCCGCTGGGGCGATCGCAACCGGGCAGGCCACTGCCGCTGCGCAAGCCGCCGCAGACGCGGCCGTGCTGGCGCTGAAGCTGCTGTGCGGCAAGGATCCGGGGATTCCGCCGGGTATGGGCGCGCTGGTCGGTCCGCCGACGCCGACCGTGCTGATCGGAGGGTTTCCGTGCCCGCCGATCGGCGACATGGTCCTCGGAGCGCTGATGCGCGGGCTCAAGGCCGTGGCGGCCGCGGCGAAGAAGCTGCGGTCTTCGAGGCGGGCGAACGCGAATTGTGCAAATGGATCGCACCCGATCTATTTGGTGACCGGGGAGAACTTCGACAAATTCGTCGACTTTCGGTCGGGCGGGCTGTTCGAGTGGAGGCGGCACTATTCCACTGCGCGCAGCCATGAAGATGGGCCGCTCGGGTTCGGGTTTCGGCACGGTTATCAGCGGACCCTAGATGTTCGGCTGAGCGGGATCACGTTCGTCGATTGGGACGGGGTCGCGCTCGAGTTCCCGAAGCTCTCGAAGGAGGGGCGCTGCGTCGCGCACGGGTACGTGCTGACGCGGATCTCGGCTGATCGGTACCGGCTGTCGACCCGGGGGCAGCCGGCGATGGAGTTTGCGGGGGATCGCTTCGCTGGGCCGCTGCCGCTCGTGCGGCTGGCGGACGAGCGGCGGGAGCTGGTGCTCGTGTACGGCGAGGACGGGCGGTTGCTCGCGTGCGAGGACCGCCTGCAGGGCGAGCGAGGCGGGCAGCGCTACGAGTTTTCGTATGACGGGCAGGGGCGGATTAGTGCGATCACCGAGCGCGGTAGCACGAGCATCCAGCGCTTTGCGTGCGCGTACACGGACGCCGGCGAGCTCGCGCGTGCTCGGGACGCGTGCGGGGGGATCTGGGCGTACGAGTATGATCGGCACCACCGCTGGACCAAGCAGACGGATCCGCGCGGGTATAGCTACTCGTTTGCGTATGACCAGCAGGGCCGCTGCGTGTGGGCGAGCGGGCAGGACGGGCTGTGGGCGGCGAAGGTCGAGTATTTTCCGGAAGAACTCTATACCAAATATACCGAGGGGGAGGGGGCGGTCTGGGAGTATCACTATGATCCGGACGGGTTCATCACGAAGATCGTCGCGCCGAACGGTGGGGTACAGGTCCGCGAGCGGGATGCGGAGGGGAGGATCCTGCGGGAGATTGACCCGGGCGGGCGGGTGCTGACGTTTTTGTATGATGCCAACGGGGCGAACTATGCTCGGGTGGATCGGTTTGGGTACTTGCTGCCGCCGGAGCTCGAGGCGCCCGAGCGGCTGCCCGATCCCTTCGCCCGCGATCTGCCGAGCAGCCCCTTGGCCCGTCACTTCGCGGGAATGATCGCATCGCAGATCGGCGCGCAGCTGGGCATGGTCGGTCCGCTCTTGCGCGCGACCATCCCCCACGAGCTGACCGAGCTCGCGCTCGACGTGTTCCGGGTCCGGCAGATGGTCCAGATGCCCGCGCCGCCCGTGATCGAGCTCGACGCGCTCGGCCGACGGATCCGCGAGACCGACGTGCTCGGTCGGGCTCGGACGTGGGAGTACGACGCGACCGGCAACTGCGTGGCGATGACCGACCGCGACAGCCGCACGACCCGCTGGAGCACGATCTCGTGGAATCTGATCGGTGCACGGCAGGATCCGCTCGGACACACGACACATTTTCAATATTCGTCGATCGAGCAGATCATCGGGCTCACGGATCCGGCCGGAAACGTCACTCGTTATGAATACGATACGAGCGAGCGGCTGGCTCGAATCCATCGCCATGGTCGGCTGCGCGACGAGTATGTGTATGACGAGGGGGACCATTTCATCGAGAAGCGGGATGGCGCTGGTGAGCTGATCTTTCGCAACTCGTTTCACGAGAACCACTTCGTGGGGCGACGGGTGCTTGCTAGCGGCGGGGAGCACCGCTTCGATTACGACGCCGCAGGTCGGATCACCCGTGCCTCTACGGACCAGCATGAGATCGAGATTTCCTACGATCTCCACGGCCGTCGCACCCGCGACGTTCGGGACGGGCAGGGGCTCGAGCGCTTGTACGGCGCTCACACGACGCTGACGACGCTCTTCGATCGCTTCACGCTGCGCGTCGACACCAGCCGGACCAACGAGGCTCGGCTTCTCGGCCCGGCAGGTCGGACCACCACGCTGCGCTTCGACGAGCACGGGCTCGTCGTCCGAGAGTGCAGCAACGGCACGATCGAGTGGCTGCAGTTCGACGAGGAGGGGCGCCTCGAGGGGCGAATGACCGGCAAGCGGGGGGCGGATGGGCGCCTGGAGGGCTGGGCGGTTCGCTACAAGCACACGCCCGAAGGCGACCTGCTGACGATCAGCGACACGCACCGCGGGCGCACTCGTCACATCGTGGATGAGGCTCACCGCTTAGTTGGCGAGCTGCGGCCAAACGGTGAGCAGATCATCTACGAGCAGGACGCTGCGGACAACTTGGTGGCTCGGCCTGGGCTCGTGCGGCTCGAGATTGGCGCGGGCAATCGGGTCAACGCTAGCGAGCTCGAGATCTTCGAGCATGATGCGCGGGACCGGCTGGCTGTCCGTAAGCGACGCGAAGGCGGCGTGACTCGGTATGTCTACGACAGCTTCGACATGTTGCTGGCGGTCGAGCGGACTGACGCGCCGCGGTGGGAAGCTGGTTATGACGCGATCGGTCGCCGGCTGTGGGTGCGCTGTGGTGACTCGCGCAGGGAGTTCTACTGGGACGGCGACCGGCTGGCTGCCGAGCGGCTGCCCAGCGGGAGCGTGCGGATCTACGAGTACGCGGGCGCCGAAGCGCTCGTGCCTCTCGGGTTCGTCGAGCTCGACGGGTTCGACGCCGAACCGAGCAGTGGCCGGACGTAC
>CBFGLP010001060.1:0-5796 GCA_965649595.1 uncultured Myxococcales bacterium
CAAGAGCCCGCTCAAGGCCAAGGCGCTGGGCAAGGGCCTGCGCCAGCTGGCCGAGGAAGGCGCGATCCAGGTGTTCAAGCCGCTGCTCGGCGCGACCTGGGTGGTCGGCGCTGTCGGGCAGCTGCAGCTCGAGCTCATGAAGAGCCGCCTGCTCGACGAGTACTCGGTCGAGGCCGACTACGAAGGCGTCGAGTTCACGACCACCCGCTGGGTCACGCCGATCACCGAGGGCGTGAGCAAGCACGAGATCGACAAGATCATGAGCGACTTCAAGCGCAAGTGCGAGGAGAACCTCTACGTCGATGGTCATGAGGACCTCGTCTATCTCGCGCCCAACAAGTGGAACTTGAGCAAGGTCGAGGAGCGGTTTCCGGAGATCCGCTTCGAGGCGACGCGCGAGCATTCCTGAGCTCGATGGGGGTCCGGGCGCGCCCCCGTACCCCGCTGATTCTCAATCCAACGGCCATATCGCAAATCTATTGATCCCGCGAACTCAGTGGGATCCGCCGAATTGGATTCGTCCGAGTTTGATTCGTCCGTGGTCTCGGCCAGTGCACTTCGCCTGCGGGGGGCCAAACGAGCGCTTGCAAACTCGAAACCAGCCCACCGAGGTCGCTACGCGACCTCGCGGCCGCAAAGCGGCCGTGCGTGGCTGAGTGCACCCTGCCTGCGGGGGGCTAAACAGCCCCTCGAACGAGGCAAGCGCGAGGCGATCTTCGACATCATCGAGCTCCGCGGCTTGCCGCTCGACACAGCCTCGCGCGAGCGGATCGAGACCTGCACCGATCTCGAGCAGCTCGACCGCTGGCGGACGCTCGCCAAGCGCGTCGGCTCGCTCGAGCACCTCTTCGAGTGAGCGTCGCTGAGGCGGAGCTCCCGCCGTGCCCTCGTTCGCCAGCCTCCGACGACCCTGGTACTTTCCGCCCGACGTGGGCGAGACCCTCACAGGACCCGATCAGCTCGAGCTCGCCGTCTCGGGCCTCTCGGGCATCGTCGGCGCGCTGCTGCTGCCAGCCCTCGGCGCGTGGCTGCGGGTGCTCCTCCAGTGGATCGAGTCGGATCGCTCGGGCCTGGGTCGCCAACCCCGAGTGTCGGGCCTCGCCGTCTTGCGGGCCTGCATCACCACCTTCGCGCTCTTCTTCTTCGCCGTCGCGCTCGCGCGAGCTGCTGGTGAGCTCCGCGAGATCCGTGTCGAGGCGCCGGTCTTTGCCTCCACATTGACCGGCATATTCGTGGGTATCGTGATGTGGGCCATCTATGCGGCCGGCATCTCGGCGCTCAAGGCCGACTATCGGCGGGCAAAACAGACACGGCGAATTCGATAGTAGCGAGGCGGTTGGCCCTTCGACCATACATTGGTCTTTGGGCGGCTCACCCTCGGGCTGCTGGGCCCATCGTGGGGATGGACATCGGTGCAACTCACGTTCGGTCGAACAGTACCAGCTTGAAGTCGCGCTGCGACTACGGCAAGGTAGGACCATGAAGGTGAAGATCAGCTTTTGGCTGCTTCCGCTGATGTTGCTGCTCGGTCGCTGATAGCGACCTCGTGTCAGCACATTCGCTGAAATCCGCTGCAATCCGCTCGACGGCCCTGAGCGCACCTGGGGACGCGAGATCAAACCAATCGGTGCTTTGGCAGGCTGCCTGGATTCTTCCGCAGCCCGCTAGAGGCTCCAGCGAGCCTCGAACACATAGTGGTCATCCCGTTCGCCGCCGCGTAGCTGCGCGCCGAGACGGTGCAGGATCTCGACTGCACGCCCTGGTCGATTCACGACCAACAACAACCGTCCACCCGGACGTAACCATGCTCGCACGTCGAGCAATCGCTCGAGCGTAGCCGGGTCGGCGTGAGTTGGAGGGTTGATCAGCGCCAGGTCGGCGCCTCGAAAGGAGGCCAGCTCCTTGCTGGCCGCCTCGCCAGCGCTCGGCAGGCCGTCGTGGGCGAGCACGTGTACACGGCCACCCACGCCCGCCTGCTCGGCGTTCTCTCGCAGCAGCGCGACCGCTCGCAGGTTGCTCTCGACCGCGAGCACCCGCGCGTTCGGCCAGCGTCGTGCCGACCATAGCGCGAGCGGACCGAGCCCCGCACATACGTCGAGGATGCTGCTCGGGTGCACGTCCTCGTCGTGCTCCGCCACCGCAGCGGCGACGTGCAGCAGCGATCGAGTGCCCGCGTCCAGCTCTCGCCGCGAGAACACCCCAGGCCGACTCGCGATCCGGATCGCTGGCCCCGACCAACCTTCGAGCTGCGGACCGAGCTCGTACTCGTAGCGGCGCTCGAGCAGCTCGTGGGCCAAGTCGAGATCGAGCGTGGCCCCGCGACGACCGACCCACAGGTGATAGCCACGCTCGCGCTCGATCACCTCGACGGCCTCGTCGCCGAGCAGGGCCTGGAGCGTGCGTCCGAGGCTCTTGCCACCCTTTTGCTTTCGCACGGCGCACAGCACCCGTCCGCCCTCGCGCACGGCGAGGGCCGCGAGCGCGAGGCACTGCTCCGAGAAGTCTTTTCCGAGGTGCGCCCTCGGCCAAACCGCGGCCGCTGACCAGCGCTGCTCGCCAACTGCGGGCTGGGTCACCCCAGGCTGGAGATCGGGGATGCAGTGATGGGGTGAGCCAGTGCGCTCGCGCACGTCCAGGATCAACCGGGTGGCCCCTGGTCGGATACCTGGGAGATCACCACAGTGCACCAGCAGAAGCTCGTGGGGGTCGACCGACGCGAGCTCGCGTCCGAGCATGCGGACCCCCGGATCGTCGGGGTTCAGTCCCTCCAAGCCCGAAGCCGAGGGTTCATCCTCGTCCACGCGCGCGGGGTCGGTCACGGCCTGGCGCTCGTGAAGGGCGCGGGTTTGGCTCGGTCGTCGACGTCGAGGCACGGCGGTGGAGATTGACCCGCCAGCGCGGGCTCGTCAGCCCCATCGAAGCAGTGGACCCCGGTCGATCGACGTGATAAGGCTGCCGCCGCGGGGCTTTACGCTGTCCGAGCGGGCCCTGCTGGACTGGCCCCACGGGACCCACGAGGGGCTCCATCAGCCCTTCGCGGCGGACGGGCTTATCGGCCCGGATGGGCCGAAGGGGCTCCATCGGCCCGTCCGGAGGGGTCTCTGCGCCGCCCTCGTCGACTCGACCGCGAGTCCGTTCGGCGCCCTTCTATCCTGTCAGCCGCCCGCGGCTGAGAGTCAAGCACGTCAGCCGCCCGCGGCTGAGAGTGAGTCAGCCGCCCGCAGGTCGGTGGTCTCGCTCGGTCGAATCCAAGATCGACGTGGCGTCGTCGATCAAGCGAAGCGCTCGATGAACGATCTCGAACAACTGCTGCCCCTGCTCGAACCCGAGACGCTGGTGCGCATCGCCAGCCCCAAGGCCATGAAGGCCGGGCAAGAGCTGTTCAAGAACAACGCCGTGACCGACATCGTGGTCGCGGGCGAGACCGTGCGTGGCAAGGTCAAGGGCTCGCATCCGGTCCCGCACACGGCCACGCTCAAGCGCGGCCGAGCTGGAAAGAACCTGACGCTCGAGTGCACCTGCACCTGCCCGACCTTCACCGACGGCTGGGAGAAGGTCTGTCACCACGGCGTCGCGCTCGGCATGGAGCTGCGTCGCCAGTACCTCGCCGGCAGCGATCTGACCGTGACCGAGAACCCCTGGGTGCGAGGCGTCGACGCGACCTCGCGCCACCGCTACCAGATCGAGCAGCGCAAGGGCGACTGGCACGTCACCGTGTTCGAGGCCGGCTCCGCGGTCGCCAGCATGGCCAAGCGGCGGCGCGAAGGCATGGCGAGGATCGACAAGCTGATTCAGCACTACATCGATCAGGAGATCGAGCGCACCGAAGACGGCGCGCACGTGCTCGAGGATCCGGCCCTCGCTGGCCTGCTCTACTTCGCTCGTGACTCGTCGGTCTCGATCAAGGGGATCGGCAAGCTGCAATTCGCCAGCGAGCCGCTGGTCCTGCGCGTGCGCGCCGAGTCGCGCGAGAAGGACGCCCGCGTCGAGCTGCACGGCTTCTTGCAGCACCCACCCACCGATCGGATCTTCGAGATCGATCAGGGCCGGGTGATCACGGGCGCGCCGACCTGGTTCTTGTGGCCCGAGACGTCCGAGATCTTCTTGGTCCCCGACACCCCGCCCTGGGTGCTCGAGGCGATCGCCAAGCAGCCGCGCTTGGTCATGGACGCGAGCGTCGCCGCCGAGGACATGGATCGGCTGAGCGAGAGCCTGCAGTCGGTCGGTGTCCCGCAGCGCGACCTCTTCGAGCTGGCCAGCGACCGCCGCGAGGTCACTGGCTTCATCGCGACGATCGAGGGTGGGCCCGGTAAGATCACCGTCCGGCTCGCCGCTCGCTACGACAACGTCACGCTCGGCGTCACTGGCTCGCCGCCCGAGTCGGCTCGCTACAGCGCGACCATCGGTGACCAGACGATCGCCTTCTACCGCGACCTCGAGGCCGAGGCCGCCGCTCGCAAGCTGCTGCTCGACGCCAAGCTGCGCTGGAGCGACGCCGACGACGCCTTCGTCGCGCTCGGGGACAACGCGATCGAGTTCATCGTCGCTGGCATCCCGCTCTTGCCCGAGACCTGGTCCAAGCAGATCCCCCAGCTCCCGCGCCTGCGCAGCAAGTCCCCGACCCCGCGCGTGTCGGTCAGCAGCAAGGGCGGCTCGGTGCTCGACGTCGAGGCGCTCGTCGACGTCGAGGGCGAGACCGATCTGATCAACTTCCGCGATCTGCTCCGCTGGCTGCACGAGGGGCGCCGCTGGGTCGAGCTGGCCGACGGCTCGGTCGCCAAGCTCGATCCCAAGATCCTCGCGCCGGTCGCCGAGGCCGCTGGCGCGCTGCAGTTCGATAAGCAGGGCAAGGCCGAGATCAGCACGCTCGAGCTCGGTACCCTCGCCCACCTCCTGCAAGAGGTCCCGACCGCCAAGGTCGCCAAGGAGGTGCGCAAGCTGATGGCGAACATGACCGGCGAGCGCGCCGCCAAGGCCCCGCGCAAGGCCAAAGCGCTCAACGCCAAGCTGCGCGACTACCAGAAGTCCGGCTTCGCCTGGCTCTGGCAGCTGCACGAGAACCAGATGGCCGGCGTGCTCGCCGACGACATGGGCTTGGGCAAGACCGTCCAGGCGCTCGCGCTGCTGACCAAGGCGCAGGAGGACGAAGGCCCCGCGCCCTCGCTGATCGTCGCGCCGACCTCGGTGCTCGGCGTCTGGCGGCAGGAGGTCAAGAAGTGGGCGCCGAGCCTCTCGGTGCTGGTCTGGCACGGCGCCGAGCGAGCCGAGAACCGCCGCCTGATCAAGAAGACCGACGTGGTCGTGACCTCCTACGCGCTCATGCGGCGCGACATCGACGAGCTGTCGAAGATCCGCTTCCGCTACGTGATCCTCGACGAGGCCCAGTACATCAAGAACTGGACCACGACGACGGCCAAGTCGGCCAAGCAGCTGCAGGCCGACCACCGGCTCGCGCTGACCGGTACGCCGATCGAGAACCACCTGGTCGACCTCTGGGCGATCTACGACTTCCTCGCCCCGGGCTTCTTGGGCAAGCTCAGCGAATTCCAAAAGACCTACGTCAAGCCGATCGAGGACGGCGACGACAAGACGCTCGAGAACCTGCGCGCGCGCATCCGGCCCTTCATCATGCGCCGGCGCAAGGAGGACGTCGCGTCCGAGCTGCCGCCGAAGACCGAGCAGACGATCTTCGTGCAATTCAACCGGGCTCAGCTCGCGCTCTACAACCGGATCCTCAAGGCCGCCAAGGACGAGATCGACGTCCGGGTCGGCGAGGTCGGCCTCGAGAAGTCGCAG
>CBFGLP010001061.1:0-2202 GCA_965649595.1 uncultured Myxococcales bacterium
CCACGCTCGCGGCCCGCATCGCCGTCGCATCGTTGACGCCGTCGCCGATCATCGCGGCGTGAGCCCAGCGCTCGCTCAGCTGTTGGGCTTTCTGCTCGGGTGAGCAGCTACCCGCGTGATCGGAGATGCGCAGCTGATCGGCGATCGCCGCGACGGTGCGGGGGTGATCTCCAGAGCGGATCGCCAGCTCGAGGCCCAGCTCGCGCAGTCGCGCGAGGGCCGACGCCGCGTCGTCACGCACGACGTCGGCGAGGGTAGACCACGCGACCACGCGGCCGTCGAGCTCGACCAGCACCGCCGTCTCACCCCGCTCCAGCGCCGGCTCGAGGATCGCCGCGAGGCTGCCGCCCGGATCGATCCACGCCACGCTGCCAACCCGCAGCAGCGCTGCGGATCGGTTGGGTCGCCGAACCCAGGCCGAGCGGCCGCGACCGTGGAGGTCCTCGATCGTGTCGAGATGGATCGCCTCGCTCGGGCAGCTTCCCTCTGCCCAGCGTCGAAGCGCCTGGCCGATCGGGTGCCCGCTGTCGGCCTCGATCGCTCGCAGCAAGGCGGCGAGTCGCCCCTCGTCGATGCCCGAGCACGCGAGCGAGCGGACCCGCAGCTCGCCCTCGGTGAGCGTGCCTGTCTTGTCGAACACCACGGTGTCGGCCTTGGCCAAGGCCTCGAGCGCGCCAGCGGAGGCGAGCAAGATCCCCCGCTCGGCGGCACGAGCCCGAGCGACCGCGAGCGCGACCGGGGTTGCGAGGCCGAGCGCGCAAGGACAAGAGATCACCAGCAACGCGACCACGACCCCGAACACGCGGGAGGGATCGATCAGCCACCAGGCCAGCGCGCCGACGATCGCGAGCAGCAACACGGCGGCCACGAACACCCCGGTGATGCGATCGACCGCGCGCTGGATCGGCGCCCGCTTGCGGTCGGCCTCGAGGATCCGCGCCGCGAGCGAGCCGATCCGCGTGTCGCTGCCGACCGCCTCGACCTCGAGCTCGAGCGGGGCGTGGAGGTTGCGGGTTCCGGCCAAGACCTCGTCGCCGACCTCGACCGAGAGCGGCAGCGACTCACCAGTCAGGCTGCTCGCGTCGACGCTGCTGGTGCCCGCGAGCACGCGGGCGTCCGCGGGGAAGCGCTCGCCCGGGCGCACCTCGATGCGCTCACCCACGCGCAAGGCCGAGGCCGCGACCTGCTCGAGCGCGCCGTCGCTGCGACATCGTCGAGCTTGGGCGGGCAGCAGGCGCTGCAGCAGATCGGTCCGCGAGAGCGCCCACTGCTGGCCACGCCGCTGGATCCACCGGCCGATCAGCAACAGGAACACGAGCACGCTGACCGAGTCGAAGTAGACCTCGGCGTGGTCGCCCGGATCGCCGGCGATCGTAGCGATCACGCTGGCGATGAACCCACCCGCGACCCCGAGCGCGATCGGGAGATCGATGTGCAGCTTGCCCATGCGCAGCCCGGCCCACGCCGCGCGATAGAAGGGCAGGGCTCCCCAGGTGATCGCGGGCAAGGCCAGCAGCATCGCGGCCCACTCGAAGAAGCGGACCCACTCGCTGTCCATGCCCTGCAGGCTGCCTGCATAGAGCGCGAAGCTGACCAGCATCACGTTGCCTGCCGACGCGCCCGCGATAGCGATGCGGATCAGCTCGCGGCGACGCTCGCTGCGGCGGGCCTGCTCGGCCTCGGCGTCGACCGCATGCACGCGATAGCCTGCGCGGTGCAGGAACCCGGCGATCTGCGAGAGCCGGATCCGCTCGGGATCCCAGTCGACCCACAGCCGCGCGGACCCGAAGTCGACCCGCGCCGCGCTCACGCCGGGCAACACCTCGGGCAGGCGCTCGATCAGCCACACGCACGCGGCACAGTGGAGCCCGGTCAGGTGGAGCTCCGCGCTACCTGGGCGATCGCGGCCGATCGTGCGCTGGACGTCCGGATCATCGAGGTGGGCGTAGACCGGCTCGTCCGCGGCCTGCTCGGCCCGCGCCGCGCCCGGGGCCTCGTCGCCGGTCAGGCGATCGCGCAGCGTGTAGTAGTCGGCGAGCCCGGCCTCGTGGACGAGCTGCCAGACGCTCTGGCAACCACGGCAACAGAAGCTCGGACCGGTGGCGACCGCCGGAGCGGGCAGACCACAGTGGGCACACGTGGTGGTGGGGGCGGTCATTCGATGCTCGGACGCGAGGGCTTCGTCAGCCGCCCGCGGCTGAA
>CBFGLP010001062.1:0-6768 GCA_965649595.1 uncultured Myxococcales bacterium
ACCTCGAGGGCAAGCCGGTCATCACCGCCACCCAGATGCTCGACTCGATGATCCGCAACCCCCGGCCGACCCGCGCCGAGGCCTCGGACGTCGCCAACGCGATCCTCGATGGCTCCGACGCCGTGATGCTCTCGGGCGAGACCGCGGCCGGGAAGTATCCGATCGAGGCGGTCCGCACGATGGACCGGATCATCAGGCGCATCGAGCAGACCGAGACCTACTGGCACGAGTCGCCCGGCGACATGCGCCTGGGCCACACCACCAACGCGGTGGCCCGCGCCGCCGTGATCAGCTCGCGCAGCCTGCCCGACTGCAAGGGCATCATCTGCTACACGGGCAGCGGCGGGATCGCGCGCCTGGTCAGCGACTATCGCCCGCAGGTCCCGATCTACGCCTTCACCCCGAACCCCTCGACCTACCAGTCGCTCGCCCTGCACTGGGGCGTGATCCCGATCCGCTTCTCGCCCAGCACCCCCAACGGCGAGAACATCTTCATCGACCTCGACCACGCCGCCCTCGAGCGGGGCCTGTTCGAGCGCGGCGACCGCGTGGTGATCGCCCTCGGTTGGCCCTTGAAGGCGCACACTTCGGTGAACTTGCTCAAGTTGCACAAGGTCGGGGAGACCTTGCAGCCGTCCTGAGCGGGTGTTACATCCTGCGTCCCCTGAGAGGGGAGCGCCAATCACCTGCGAAGGTGGCGGAATTGGTAGACGCGCCAGACTAAGGATCTGGTGTTTCACGACGTGAGGGTTCAAGTCCCTCCCTTCGCACAACTGAGTCAGCGCCCACGGGCACTGAGAAGTGGACGAGAGCCGCCTGGGCAACCAGGCGGCTTTCGCTTTTGGGTCTGCTCGCCCTTGGGTTCTAATCAGCTGCATGCGAAAGCTGGCTGAGCCCGAGACCGAGTCGCAGCCGATGAGCCCTGCCGCCGCCCTCGGCGGGATCGCGGGTGCCGCGGGCGGGTGGGCGTTCAGCTCGTACACGGGGCCCTCGCTGTGGATCCCGGCGATCGCCGCGGGACTGTTGGCGCTGTTCTTCGCCAAGACCCCGATCAAGCCGCCGCACTTTCGGGGCGCGATCGCGGTCACCGGGGGGCACGTGGTGTGGTTCATCGCGGCGGCGGTCGTGACCGGTGGGTGGGCGCTGATCGGGCCCGACATCGCCGCGCTGAGCTTGGCGATCGCGCTGCTGTGGGCTCGACCTTCGCTCGCTACCGCGTTGATCCTGGGGCTCATTCAGCTCGGATCGCTCGGGTACAACGTGTATCTGATCAGCGGTGCGGCGTTCGGGAGCCCCGACCATCGGGCGCTCGCGGTGCACGTGCTCTTTCGGGTGCTTGCCTTGGTGGCGTTGGTCGTGGGTTACAAAGGGCTGCGAGGTGGAGCTTCGGCATCGGATGTCGCGCCTGCGTCCCACAGTGAGTGATGGGATTGCCGGTAAAGATTGTCTCCGGTGGCGCTCCAGGGATCGGCGCTGTGGTCTACGAATTGCTGCTCGAGGTGCTGGTTCACCAGCGATGAACCCGGTTGCAGAACGGCTCCTCGCCGCTGCCCTGCTCGACGGTCTCGACACAAGGTCGCTCGCGTGCCCGCTCGACCAGCGCTTCGGGCCATACGACGGCTAGCGACGAAGGAAACCAATCGCATGTGCAATCGCAGGTGTGTGCCGGAGCGATCTCGGACAGCGTGATTAGCCCGGTGTTCGTGTATGGCTCGACCCAAGCCTCTTCGACCACGATGAACTCTCGATTGTGCAGCTCATGCTCGAAATAGACCGACACTCCCATCACCCGGGCGATCAGTGGGTGGCCGCCAGTAACCAGCTGAACCGGCCGCTCGCGCGCCGGCATGGCCGAGAATTCCTCCCGGTCTCGCTCGGGCTCGTGGGTCGTGTTCCAGATCTGCACGGGCAGACGCTGCATGGGTCGCCAGTTGCCGGCGAGCGGCTCGGCGATCGTGGCGAGCTCGGCCTCGATCTTCTCGCGCAGCTGCTTGCAGCGCCGGGTGTGGTCCTTGGCTTCGGCCAGCTCGAGCTCGTCACCATCGAAGAGCATCAGCTTCGCGGCCCCGAGCTCGGTGCGAGGGCCGAGCTGCTCGGGCGCGTGCGCCTGCTCGACGATCACGCCGGCGGACACGAGGCTGCTCAGCGGCGGCTGGAAGGTCATCACGTGGGCGACGAGCCCGTCCTCCCGGGCAGCAGGGAGGCCCTCGATGCCGAGCTCGAAGTCGCAGCCGCCGAAGCCTCCATCGCTTTGTTCGGCGGCGCGTAGCTTCAGGACCAGAGGCTGCGGCTCGGGGGCGGGGACGGGGATCGGCTCGGGTGCTGGTTGAGGGGCGGGGGGAGGCGCCGGCTCGGGCTCGGGTGCGGCCGCCCGGGGAGGGTTTGGTACGCGCAGCTTCGTGTCCCAGGGGATCACGTCCACGACCATCGGGCTCGGCTGCGCGTCAGCCTCGCCGCTCGGCTCGAGCGCCTCCACGCCGGTGCACCCGAGCGACACGAGCAAGAGGGTGAGCGAGAGGGCACCGGTGATGGCTCCGAGGCGCACGCGCCGGCCAACGTCGCTAGCCCGGTAAATAGTCCCGCCACCCACGCAATGCGATCTTCAGGGCTAATCGCAGCTCCGGGCAAGCGATAAGATCGCTCGGTGCTGGACGCACCTCGACCTCGGCGCGCGCGAGAGATCGACGACTCGAACCCCGAGCGAGCCGTGCGGTGCCGTAGCTGTGATGCCGAGCTCGCCCGCTCCAGCGACCGCATCAGCGTGGGAGCCAGCGACCTGCACACCTTCGTCAACCCGCAGGGCGAGGTGTTCGAGCTGGTCTGCTTCGCCCAAGCCGAAGGGGCCATCGCCGTGGGTCGACCGACGCTCGAGTTCACTTGGTTTCCAGGGCACGCATGGCGATTTTGTATGTGTCGCTCGTGCGGTGCCCAGCTCGGCTGGCACTACGAGGGGGCGGTGCGCTTTTGGGGCTTGATCCGCGCGGCGCTACGCTGGACGTGAGGGGCTTCGTCAGCGACCCGCGGCTGAAGGGCTCGTCCCCATCCGCCGCCGAGACACCTGCAAGATCGCCGGCACGATCAGCAGCGTCACCGCCGTCGACAACGACAACCCGCCAACCACCGCCCGTGCCAGGGGCGCCTGCAGCTCGTTGCCTTCGCCCCACCCGAGCGCGAGCGGCAGCATGCCCAGCAAGGTCGTCAGCGTCGTCATCAAGACCGGCCGCAGCCGGTGCACCGAGCCCTCGCGGATCGCCTCGCTTCGCTCGATCCCTTGCTCGCGCTCGAGCTGCTGGATGTGGTCGATCATCACGATCGCGTTGTTCACCACGATCCCGATCAGCACGATGATCCCGAGCGCCGAGTTCATGTTGAGCGTGGTGTCGCTCAGCAGCAGCGCCACGACCACGCCGGTCAACGCGAAGGGCACCGCGGTCATGACCACGAGCGGCCCGGCGAGGCTCTCGAATTGGATCGCCATCACGGCGTAGACCAAGAAGAGCGCGAGCAACCCGCCCACGAGCAGGCGCTCGAACATTTTTCCCTGCTCGACGAACTCACCGCCGACGCGGAGGCTGAAGCCGTCCGGGATCGCGATCTCGTCGAGCTCGCGCTGAAGATCCGCGACCACGCTGCCGAGGTCGCGCTCGCCGACACCTAGGCCGATCTTCAAGATCCGCCGCTGATCCTCGCGGGTGATCGATGAAGGACCTACGCGCTCCTCGATCCGGGCGAGCTGGCCGAGCGGCACGACCCTTGGTCCCGCTTGGCTCGAGGTGTTGGGTAGGGCGATCGGGAGCTGGTCGAGCTGATCGAGGCGCTCGCGGTCTTGCTCGCGCAATACGACGCGGATGTCGAACTCGTCGCCGCTCTCGCGCAGGCGCGTCGCGACCCGACCGAGCACGTAGTGCTCCACGGCGGTCGCAACCTGGTGGGCGCCGATGCCGAGCTCGGCGAGGCGGGTGCGATCGACGATCAGCGTGCGCTCGAGCTGGCCGAGCTCGCGGGAGGGCCGAGCGTAGCGGATGCCCTCGACCGAGGTCGCGGCGGCTTCGACCTCGGCGCCGAGCTCCTCGGCGAGCACGAGATCGTGGCCAACGATGTCGACGCTCAGCCGATCGTCTGCGCCGCCCCGCATGACCCGGAGCAGGACGTTGTCGGTGTCGGCCCGCACGCGGATCTCGGCCCCGGGCACGCCAGCCAGCGCTTTGGTCAGCGCGCCGATGATCTGGTCCTGGCTGCGCTCGCGCTCGCTCGCGTCGACGAGCATGAGATCGATCTGGCCCTCGTTGGTGCCGGCCGGCTGCCACCAGTTCGAGGGCCCCGCGACGATCACCAGGTGCTCGAGCTCGCCAGGCTCGAGCGTGGCCGCGACTTGCTCGCCGAGCTCGCGCAAGCTCTTGGATGTCTGGGCCAGCGGCGTGCCGACCGGGAGCTGGACGGACACCTGGATGCGGCCCTCGTCGGCCTCGGGCATCAGCTCGGTGCCGAGGCGTGGGGCGAGCAGACCAGTAGCGACGAGCAGCGCCAGCGCGAGGCCCAGCACGCTGGCCGGTCGACGCAGGACCAGGTTCAGCAGGCCACGATAGCCACGCTCGAGCCCGCCGCTCGCCCGCTTGGGCTTGCCGAACGAGCTGCGCGCGCCGCCACGCAGCAGCCGCGAGGCGATCATCGGGACCAGCGTCAGCGCGACGACCAGCGAGCAGACCAGCGAGAAGCAGACGACCACGGCCATCTCGCGGAAGAACACGCCCGCGAAGCCGCCGAGGAACACGACCGGCACGAACACGGCGAGCGTGGTCGCGGTGCCGGCGATCACCGCTCCGGTCACCTCGTGCGTGCCCTCGATCGCCGCGCGCTCGGGCTCGAGCCCGCCCTCGCGCTTGCGGTAGATGTTCTCGAGCACGACGATCGCGTTGTCGACCAGCATGCCGATGCCGAGCGCGAGGCCGCCGAACGACATCAGGTTCAAGGTGATGCCGGTGAAGTACATCAGCGCGAGCGTGGCGAGCACGCTGATCGGGATCGACGTGCTGACGACCGCGGTCGCTCGGACGTCGCGCAGGAACACGAGCAGGATCAGCACCGCCAGCGCGCCGCCGACCAGCAGGGCATCGAGCACGCTGCCGATCGCGTCCTCGATGAACTCGCCCGAGTCGCGCAGCAGCGAGAGCTCGAGCCGACCAGCGTACTCCTGGTTGATCCGCGCGACCTCGTCTCGCAGCGCGCGGACGACCTCGATCGTGTTGGCGCCCGACTGCTTGGAGATGATCAGCCGGATGCCGGGGACGCCGTCGATCCACAGCTCGTCGCGGACCTCTTGGATGCTGTCGCGGATCTCGGCGACCTCGTGCAGCTGGATCGCCCGGCCCTGCCGGTGCGCCACGACGACGCTGCCGAGCTCGGCGAGCGAGCGAAACTCGCCCTCGGTCCGGATCACTACCTCCTGACCGCTAGCGATCATGTCGCCGGCCGAGACGTTGCGGTTCTCGCGGGCGAGCGCGGTCGAGATGGCCTCGACGTCGATGCCGAGCGCGGCGACGCGGTCGCGCTCGAGCTCGACCCGGATCTCGCGGACTCGTCCGCCACGCACGTCGACGCGGGCGACCCCGGGCACGGCCTCGAGCCGACGCGCGAGCTCGTCCTCGGCGAGGAAGCGGAGCCGTCGCGCGTCTCCGGTGCCGGCCAGGCCGAGGTGCGCGACCGAGGCTCCGGACAGATCGAACTTGAGCACCGTAGGCGGATCAGCGTCCTCGGGCAGGTTGGCGCGGGCCCGATCGAGCTGCGCTCGCACGTCGTTGACCGCCTCGTCGAGCGGCACGCCCCACTCGAAGTGCAGCTGCACGCGCGCGAGGCCTTCGCTGGAGGTGCTCTCGATCCGCTCGACGCCGTCGACGGTCGAGACGGCCTGCTCGATCGGACGGGTCAGCAGGGTCTCGATGTCCTGCGGCGCCACGCCCTCGTAGGCGGTGGTTACCGTGATCCGCGGGGCGTCGATCTCCGGCAGCAGGTCGATCACGAGGCCGCGCAGACCGACCAGGCCGAGCACGATGACGATCAAGAAGATCATCGACGTGCCGATCGGGTGCCGCACGCTCCACGCCGCCGGGTGGAGGGTTGGCTCGCTCATCCGGGGTGCTCCGTGCGTACGCGGATCGCCGCGCCCTCACCCAGCTCGCGGTGACCTCGGATCAGGACCTCGTGGGCCTCGGAGAGGGCGTCGGCCACCACCGGCTCGACGGCAACGCGCGTGCCTTCGCGGCCGAGCACGCGCACGTCGACCCAGCGGGCCACCGCTCCGTCCTGCTCGTCGCGCTCGACTCGAAACACACCAGTGCTGGCGCGTCCGCCCGCGTCCACGCGCTCGAGCAGCGCCGCGTCGGGGATCAGCAGCACGCCCTCGAGCGCGCGCAGATCGAGGCGGACGTCGGCGTACATGCCTGGCCGCAGCGCCGCGTGGGGCTCGACCTCGCCCTCGATCAGCAAGCTCCGGTCCGCCGCCGAGACCTCACCGGCCATGCGCGTGATCGTGCCGCGTGGGGTCTCGGCGAGGAGCATGCGGGTCTCGAGCGCGAAGCCGAGGCCCTCGTGGACGTCGGCGAGCTCGTGCTCGGGCACGCGGAAGCGGACCCGCAGCGGCTGCTCGGCGACGAGCCGGACGATCGCTTGGCCGGGTTGCACGTATGCGCCCGGATCCACGTCGCGCCGAGCGACCACTCCGGCGAAGGGCGCTCGAATGCCAGTGTCCGCGAGCGTCTCTTCGAGCACGGC
>CBFGLP010001063.1:0-8777 GCA_965649595.1 uncultured Myxococcales bacterium
TCGTAGGCCTCGGCCGATATGCAGATGCCCCGGCTCTCCCCGCCCGCAGCGCTCTCCCGCAGGCAGCGACGGCCCTCGCCACAGTTCGCGTCGTCGGTGCAGCCGAGCAGCACCAGCTTGTCGCCCGGCAGCACGCCCGCATCGCAGAAGGTGGCGGCGGAGTCGAGCAGGCGCGCGTCGTCGGGCTCGGACACCAGGCAGGTGCCGCCCTCCCAGCCGGGCTTTGCACAGTCGATCCGCCCCGTCCCCGAGGCCGTATTCGGGATCGAGCCTTCCCACTCGAGCCGCCAATTACCGGCGCCACCGATCCACGCCCGGTAGTCGTGAACGGCGATGCGGGCGGCGTCCTCTTGGTAGAGGCTCTCGTCGTCGTCACCACCGAGCGCATCCACGTTTGCCAGCGGCTGACCAGGTTGCCCGAGCTGGATGGCCGGACGGTCCTCGCGGGTGTAGGCCCAGTCGATCCGCCGCAGGCTCGGGGCGAGCAAGCGAACGTCACCGACCTCGTCCGGGACGCTGCGCGTAGGCACGTCGTCCTCCACGATCGGGAGCAGCGCGGCGTTCTCGAGCGAAGCGTTCGGCCACAGCGAGTGCGGGTAGAGCCGCACGTCCATCAGCTGTGCCGGGTCGACGTAGGTGACGTCGTCGTTCTGCGTGAGGGTCTGAACGGTCGTGTCGCCCAACGCCCGCCGCTGGTTGAGCATCGAGTAGACCACCGCTCCGTCCGTGGTCGTCCCGATCCCGACGACGCCCTCCCCGATGATGCGAAAGCCGGTCAGGTTGTCCTCGCCGCTCGGCGCCCCCTGGGTGTCGAGGAACACCCAGTCAGTGACCTCGCCACCTGCCACGCGGATGCCCGGACCATTGACCAGCGCCCGCCGCTCGGCCTCCTCGGCCTCGTCGACTGGGATGCAGATCGCCTCCTCGATCGTGAGGCCGGCGAGGATCATCGGGTCGCGGTTGGTATCGCACTCGACCCCGACCGGCTCGTCGATGTCGCCCAGCGGTGTGATGCGCTGAACTACCCGGGTCGAGCCATCACCGACGATTACGTAGACGAAGCGGCGGTCGTCCGCGATCCCGAACTCGGTGAAGTCGACGACCGGGCTGACGCGAATCCGCTTGATCCCGCTCGCGTTGGCCAGCTCGAGCGATGCGGTCTCGGACCACTCGCCCTGCACGTCCATGCGCAGCTCGAACAGCTGATCGGAGCCGAGCCCACCGACGAAGAGCGAGCTGAACGAGGTCTCGTCGTTGTCCTCGGCCGCTTGCGAGACCAGCTCGAGCGCCTGCGGCAGCGGACCCTCGCTGTCGATCGTCGGCAGATCGTCCGGCAGCAGGTCCGCGAACTGACCCGGGCACTCGACCGGGCAGCTCGGGCTGATCCCGGTGTCGAGCACGGTGACGTCGCCGTTCTCGTCGCTGACGAACTGCCGGCTCTGCAGCACGTGGCCGGTCAGCACGTCGATCTCGGCGACCAGGTTGCAGCTCGGGAAGCTGACGTAGGCGCTGCCTTGCTTGGCCGGATCACACTCGTCGCCGCTGATCTCCCCGGACGTGACCGGGGCGGTCGAGAGCGTGGGCGGCACCATCACGATGTCGCCGGGCCGCGAGCCGATTGGTACCCAGGTGTCGGTGTCCTCGTCGTAGCGCTCGGGCACCAGGGTCGAGACCAGCGAGCTGGGCTCCTCGATCGCCTGCTCGAGCCCGAGGCCGAAGCCCGCCAGAGCCTCGGCGTCGAGCAAGGTGAGATCGCAGCTGCCGACGTTGGCCGCGAGCACCCGACAGCCGTCACTGCTGCTCGTCAGGTTCGTCGGCAGGATCCCGCTCGGGACGAAGTTGTAGCCGGGCGTGTCGACGTTCATGTCCACCAAGCGATCGCTGCACTTGGTGAACATCGCGATCTCGTTGCGCTCCGAGTTGGCGACGAAGCCGATCAGATGGTTGGCGCTCGTCAGCTTGCTCTCGAGCAGCCCATCGTCGCCCTCGCCGGTCTCGGCGTCGGTGCTGGTCTTGTAGGTGTCTCGGATCCAGCTCGTGCAGCGATCCGACTCGGACTGGCACTCCTCGAGCGTCCTGGCCCGGGTGCTGCACTCGCTATCGACGTCGACCTGGTTGTCGCCGTCGATGTCCGTGCACTCGACCGCGGCGCAGGTCAGGACCAGATCGGTCGGCCGGTCGAGCACGCGGTTGGGCAAGTCTTGAGTCTCGGGCTGCTGGCAAGCGACCAGCCCGAGCGAGATCGGCCCCGCGATCCACATCCACCGACGACTGCGAGTCCGCGGCGCGCTCATCCGGAGTAGGGCTCCTGCAGGCCGAGCCGGGCCAGCTCGGTGAACCGGGTCGTTCGGGTCGGAGACATGTCGATCACGCTGATGGTCGCGTCGAGGCTGTTGGCGACATAGACGACCTCGCGGGCGAGATCGACGGTGAGTGCGTCGGGCCCGGTGCCGGCGCGGACCAAGCCCGCGACGGTCAGCGAGGTGAGGTCGACGATGAACACCTCGGCGGTTCGGTAGCAGGTCACGAGGCCAAAGCGGCTGGTGCCGTCGTCGTAGATGACCAAGCTGGTCGGCTGCGCGCAGACCTCGACCTGGGCGACCGAGATGTCGTGTGGCTCGTTGTCCTCGTCGAGCGAGGTGTCGACGCGGACGAGCCCGCCGGGGTTGCTCTGGACCACGTAGAGCTCGTCGCCGTCGTTGGTGAACGCGATGTCGGCGAGCAGCGGGCGGCCGAGGCTGAACGCTGGCACGCCTTGCGTCGACAGGCCGTTGAAGTTGACCGGCCGGAGCGGCTCGCCCTGCGGCTCGCAGGTGATGCCGCCCTCCTTGTCGAAGTCCTCCGGTCCGACGCAGGTCTGGCCTTCGAGCGGCTCGTGGCGCACGACGGTGACCACGTCGACGCGAGTGATCCACCGCCAACTGGCGTAGATCAGCGGTCGCGTGCAGCCGAGCGTCGCGGTCGGGGCGTTGCCGGCATCGACGTCGCAGGGCCGCTGCGCGAGCCCGAACGCGCCGTCGTAGCCGTTGCCGGTCACGAAGAAGTCGGGCGTGTGGACGATCGCCGGGCGCCCGTCACCACCGACGCTCAGGCCCTCGAGCGCGATCAGGCTCATCTCGTAGTGGCGCTGGTGGCTGACGTAGGCGTAGGGCAGATCGGCCTGCGGGCTGACGTGGATGCGGAAGGGCTCGCGACCGATCCGCTCGCTGTCCTCGTCGTTGCGGAGGTAGCGGAGCCGATAGCGGTCGTCGCAGCGGCGCGCTCCGTCTTCGTCGGAGGCTTGGCCACACTCGAAGCGCAGGTCGTCGGACCCGTCGAGCCCACCCGACACCTCGAGGTAGGTCACGCTCGGATCGCCGCGCACGGGCACCAGCACCATCGCCTCGTCGTCGGCCGGATCTCGGTCCCACGCGGCCGCAGGCCCGGGGAAGTTGCCGAAGTGGACGGTCGCCTCGTCGAGCACGAAGGGCTCTTCGGCGCACTCGATCACCTGCGGCATGTTGGCCACCCGCCGGCAGGGCCGCTGGCGGTCGACCTTGGTGTCTGCCGGTTGGATCTCGCCGGCGAGCGCGGCCCAAAACGCGTCGAGATCGACGGCGACCAGCGACCCAGCGTTGTAGCGGAGATCGCTGTTCGCGTTGGTGACCATCAGCCAGCGGGCGGACGCGCGGCACTGGCCGGCCGCGCAGACCTGGTCGGCGTCGCAATCGGCGAGCTGCTCGCAGGGTCCCGTCGACTCGCTCGGAACCCGCGGATCGAGCAGCAGCCCGGACGGGAACACGAACCGATCCGAGGGCGGATCGATGCCCGGGTTGCCCTCGCCACAGCTCGCCGCGCCGAGCAGGCTCAGCGCCAACGTCAGCGAAGGCCACGCGCGAGGGCCGAAGGCGGGACGCCACATGCAGGCGAACGCTATCAGGAAGCCCAGCAATTGCCAGGCCCTGGACCGCCGCAGCAACCGCGTCTAGCGGCGCCAGGACAGCCGACGCGGTGATCAAACCCGCGGACCGTCGTAGTACTGGACGACCGCACGCACCTCGCCGAGGTTGTCCGCGCTGCTGGGATCCCAGAAGTAGAGCCGCAGGCGGCCCTCCGCGAGCACCGTGATCTGACACTGGGTCCCGATCGGGAAGAAGGTCTTGCCCTCGTCGAGGCTGCCAACCAGCGAGCCGTACAGGAACCGAAAGTCGCCGCGCTGGTAGATGCCGAGGTCCTCGCCGAAGGGGTTGCCGGATCCGTTCGCGTTGCAGGTCCCCGCGTCGGGGCTGGCCGACCAGGTGTCGCGCGGGCTGGCGTTGATCACCAGCAGTTGGCCCGGTTGCAGATCGATCTGGGTGTCCAGGCCGGTGCCTCCGCCGACGCTGTGGTTGCGAGCGAGAATCGCAAAGGTACGAGAAGCCATATTATTACTTGCCTCCGCCGTCAGCATATTCGCATGAATGACATTGTCGATATTCGGGCGCAGGGGGTGCTGAGACGATCATCGCGTCGAAGCACGCGCCTCGGCTCTAAATCGCTGAAATCGGACCGCGGCGCCCTGGCCTCCAGACCCGCGCGCGCGCTCGAGATCGAGTGTGCACAATCCTGAATCGAGATTCGACGATCTGCTATTCGCAAACCCTCATGGTGCAGTCAATCCGGCTGGCTTGTATTCGCTCCGGCTCGCTCGGCACCGCGAATGCAGCGCGATCATCCGCGCGGGAGCTGAGCGAAGAACGCGACCGAGCGCAGCGGCGCCCGCAGGTGCGGCTGGATAAGATCGCGGCAGAGATCGCGAAGCTCCCGGCGCAGCGGAACCGCCAGCGTGGCCTCGTCGATCGCCTCGCCGTGGGTCAGATCGAGGGCGAGGCCCGGCAGCGCAGGCAGCATCCGTCGAGCACCCTCGGCATGAGCGGCACACACCACGCCGCCGCGGCTCGGCGAGAACGCGACACCTCGCAGATCGACGCGGGGCTCGGCTCCACATACACCGCAGCGATCGAAGGCCGGCAGCGCGCCGAGCCGTTCGAGCAGGCCCAGCTCGAAGCGCCGCAAGCCCAACGCCGAAGGCTGCGTCAGCGCGCCCGCGATCGCCTCGCACAAGCCCGCGAACGCGGCGGGATCCGGCGCGCTGCCGGTCACGAGCTGCTCGGCCAGCTCGCACAGATACGCCACGTGGGCGAAGCTCTCGAGGTTGCGGCCGAGCGCGAGGTGATCACTGGTCGCGGTGAAGCCCTCGAGCGGCGGGAGGCTGGCCCGGCCGGCCCGACCGATCGTCGCCTCTCCACGGGCTCCGACTGGGAGCCCGCCGGGAAAGCGACGTCGGCTCTTGCGAGCGCCTCGGGCATGACACTCGACGCGCCCGCGCAGCGGTGTCAGCAGCACGACGACCAAGTCGGCCTCGGCGGTGGCCCGCGTGCGCAGGACCACCGCCGGCGTGATCGTGCCCTCCCCTGCCCCGCTCACAGGCTCACGCCCAACAGCACCGTGGCCAGCCAGAAGTAGAACATCAGGCCGAGGATGTCGACGGCGGTCGTCACGAAGGGGCCGGTCGAGACCGCGGGATCGATCTTGAACGAGTGCATGAGCAGTGGGATCGATGTCCCGACCGTCGCGGCGATCGTCATCGATCCCATCATCCCCAAGGTCAGCACGGCCCCGAGCGCGAAGGGGTTGACATCCGCGCTGAGCAGCGGAGCGACCAGCGCGATCAGCAAGCCGTAGAGGGTGCCGAGCGCGAGGCCCAGGCCCATCTCGCGCACGACCAGGCGCGAGAGCGCGTTGGCCTCGACATAACCGACCGCGATCCCGCGCACGACGATCGTCGAGCTCTGCGTGCCGACGTTGCCGCCCATCCCGGCGATCACCGGCATGAACAGCGCCAGCACCGGCACCGACTGCAGCGCGCCCTCGAAGCCCGACAGCGCGAACGCGACCAACACCCCACCGAGCGCCGCCGCGAGCAACCAAGGCATGCGCGCGCGGAAGCTCGACCAGAACGAGCGGGTCTCGAACAGCCCCTCGCCGGCGCCGGCCATCTTGAGGATGTCCTCGGTCGCCTCCTCGCGGATGACGTCGACGATGTCGTCGATGGTGATCACGCCGACCAGGCGGTTCTGTGGATCGACGACCGGGATCGCTACCAGGTCGTAGCGACTGGCGATGTCGGCGACCTCTTCTTGGTCCGCGTTGCGGTCGACGAACACCAGCTCGCTCGACATGATCTCGCGGATCGATTGGTCCCGCCGACCGGTCAGCAGCTGGCGGAGCGAGACGACCCCGACCAGGCGCTCGTCCTCGTCGACGACGTAGACATAAAAGGCGTGGTCGGGCGGATCCTCGAGCTCCTGAACCGTGCGTACGGCCTCGGCCACGGTCACGTCGTCGCAGACCTTGATGAGGTCCGGCGACATGATGCCGCCGGCCGAGTTCTCGTCGTAGGCGAGCAGCTCCTCGACCTGGTCGGCGTCCTGCGGATCGAGGCGGGTGAGGATCTGCCGGAGCTGCTGCTCCTCGAGCCGACCGAGGATGTCGGCGACGTCGTCGTGCTCGAGATCGTCGAGCAGATCGGCGGCCTCCTGCGGAGCCAGCCGACGGACGATGTCGGCCGCGGTCTCGTAGCGCAGCTCGGCGAACACCTCTGCCCGGCGCTCGACCGGCAGCACCTGCAGGATCCGGTCTTGACCCTCCGAGCCGAACTTGTCCATCTGCGCTGCGATCTGGACCGCGTCCAGTCGCTGCAGCGCGCGCGCGAGCCGTCGGAGCTCGTTTCGCCGGATCAGCCGACCCAGGTCGCTCGTCTTCGGCTGAACCATTGCTCCCTCCGGCGAGGCCGCGGGATGTTACGCCAGGACCGCCTAAGAGCGAATCATCAGCGTCTCGGCCTGGCCGCTGGCGAGCGTGAAGGCGATCAGCACGACCAGCGCGACGATCAGCGCGATGACCAACCAGAGCAGGACCTGCGTGGCGGTGACCGAGTCCAGGCGTCGGACCAGCCAACGCTGCGCCGGACTGCCAGCGCGCCCTCGCCCGGTCACCGCTGGTACGCCGCTAGTGGCGTCACGGCGTCGGGCTCGCAGCTGCTCGCGCTCCCGCTCGTAGAACAATCCGAGCACCGTGTCGGGGTCGAGCTCGAGCGCGCGCGCGCAGCAGCGCAGGAAGCCCTTGGTGAACACCATCCCTGGAAGCTCGCCGAAGCGATCCTCCTCGAGCAGCTCGAGCTGCCGGCGGGGGATCTTGGTGATGATCGAGAGCTGGTCGAGGCTCATGCCACGCCGCTTTCGTTGGGCCCTCAAGTAGGCGCCCGGGGTCGGCCGCTCCTCGCCCGCGAACTCCGGGCCGAGGTCGAGCCGACGGTCGAGGGGTGCGTGGGCCTCGTCCTGACTCGCCTCGCGGTCACGCCCCAGCCGAGCCTGGCCCGCGCGCCCACGGGTTGCCTTTCGCCCGCCTCCGCCTTTCGGCCCAGAGGAGCTGACGCCCTCGTCGCCCGCTGCTGGGCGATCTACCACCCGAACCTGCGAGCTCTCGCGAGCTCCGCTGCCCACGATTCGAAGGCCTCCGGTGTCGACTCGCATCGGCGCCGAGTGTGCAGGGCCTGCGTGCGCCCGGGCAAGTGTCCCGTCCCGGGCATGCCCGTGAGCGGACGTCCCGGCTCCAGGAGCCGATTCGCCCTTTCGCCGCCTATTCCGCTGGCGTCTGCGCGTCGGACGCCGCGAGCGACAGGAACTGCTCGCACGCGTTGGCCAGACAGCTTCGCGGGGCCATCTCCAGGCAGCTCTGGAAGCTCGCCCCCGCCTCGGCCCCCATCCCGAGCCGCATCTGGGCGATGCCGGCGACGCGATGCGCGTCTTGGATCGGGCAGCGATCGTCGGCGATCACCTTGTCGATCTCCTCGAGCGCCTGCTCGGTCATGTCGTAGTCCAGGTAGACCTGCGCGAGCCGATAGCGCCCGACACAGAAGTCCGGGTTCATCAGGACCGACTGACGCAGCTCCGTCATCGCCGCGATCAGATCTCCCTGCTCGTAGAAGGCCCAGCCGAGGTTGGCGAGGGCCGAGTACTTCTCGGTGTAGAACTGGGTATCGAGCGCCAGCTCGAGCTCGGTGCGAGCCTTGTCGTAGTCGTGGAAGTAGAGCGAGACCACGGCCATCGAGTTGTAGGCACGCCCGAGCCCCGGATCGCGCTCGCCATAGGACTTCACAGCCTTGGCAAAGGCCGCGTAGGCCTGTCGGTGGAGCTCATCCGCGCGATCCCGCTGCGCATCGGCGGCCTCGTCCTGCAAGCAGGTCTCGGCCTCGATGAACTCGATGATCGTGCGCCCCTCGTTCAGCAGGATCAGCCCGAGCAGGTAGTGCGCGTCGCCGAGCTCTGGCCAGTCCGCCAAGGCGAGGTCGATCTGCTTCTTGGCGTCGTCGAACGCGCCCGTCTGGGCCGATCCCAGCGCGATCTCGTAGTGCTTTTGAGCAGCCTCCTGCTGCTCTTCGGGGGTCCGCCGATTCGACCCTGCACAGCCGCCGATCGAGAGCGCCAACGCGACGCCGACTGCGGCCCAGCTTCGCCTTCGCATGGCTCGTCTGTACCGATCGACGCCGCCACTCCCAAATAAGCGCCGAAAGTCCACGGACCATCATCGCCGCCGTCGGCCCCGCCGCCACCACTAGAACTTCGTAGCCAACATGAGCATTGCTCTCCAACTATCTGAAATCATTTGAACCTCCCCAATTTCCCCTAACGTCTCCACCGTCCGTAGCACCCCAAGCCCCCCAGCGGGGGGCCAGACGACGACTGCGAACCCGAAAC
>CBFGLP010001064.1:0-12228 GCA_965649595.1 uncultured Myxococcales bacterium
ATCGTCATCGTCGTCGTCGCCAGAATCGACCGCCCCCATCGACTCCTCATCGACGGGCTCACCCGAGTCCGACGATCCATCGGCGGGCTCCGGCTCGCCGCCATCGACGGCCCCCGACTCGGACGACCCCTCGCCGCCATCTACACCGTCCGCTCCGGACGACCCCTCGCCGGACTCCGGCTCACCGTCCGAGTCGGACGACCCCTCGGACGACCCCTCGCCGCCGTCCACTCCGCCCGAATCCGACGACCCCTCGCCGCCGTCCACCCCGCCCGACTCCGACGATCCATCACTGGACCCCGGATCGTCACCATCTGCCCCGCTAGAGTCGGACGACCCCTCGCCAGACTCCGGCTCGCCGCTGTCGACTTGGCCCGACTCCGACGACCCCTCGCCGGAATCCGGATCGTCGCCGTCGACTCCGCCAGACTCGGACGCCGGGTTGCCAGACTCCTGCTCGCTGCCGTCGTCGGCGCCCGAGTCACCGCTGTTGGTGCCCGATTCTGATTCGGCTTGGGCACCACGGTCGTCGCCCGCAGTTTCGCCATCGCCAACTTCATCAGCGCTGCTCGAGCTACCATCATCACCGCAAGCGATGAATGAGGTAGACAACAATGAAACGATCACGTATTTCCGGTATCCATCGGCCATGATCGATTGATAGCAAATGGCATCAGGCCGGCAACTAGTATTTGTCCCGGAATTTCACCTCGCCCCAAAGACCAATCATGGCCATTCGGGCATCATCCGAACATTGAAGGCTGATGCAAGCATTTCGAATCATGATCCTCTACGTTCACGATCGAATATTGGCATGCCTCGATTGACAGCACTCCAAAGCATGCTCTCGCGCTCGCCCGCGCGGCATCGCGTGACCACCCTACGAGGGAGATCTCCTAGGCTCTAGAGCCTCGAGGGGAGCGCTGCGCTCACCGGTCGCGCAGCGCTTCCTCGACCGGACCGAGCACCGCCTCGGCGATCGCCGGATGCGTTGGCCTCGTCAGCAGCGACCCCACCACTGCCCCGATGATCGCAGCGGCCAGGCCCCACGCGACCGGCAGCCAGCCAAAGCTCGGCAGCCACTCGAGCCAGCTCGCCAGCATCACCGCGTTTCCGAGCACGATCGAGGCCGTCGCGCCCCAGACCGTGAAGCGGCGCCAACGGAGCCCCAGCAGCAGCGTCGGCACCAGCGTCACGTAGCCCGAGAAGCTCAGCGCCGCGACCGTGAAGATCGACGCGGGTCGCTGGATGACGATGATCCAGGTCACCGCTGCCAGCACGACCAAGAACCCACGCCCGAGGATCACCTGCCAGCGATCGGGCACCCGCGAGGGCAGCACGTCGCGCGTCAGCATCGACGAGAGCGTCAGCATCTGCGCGTCGAGGGTCGACATCACCGCGGCCAGGATCCCGGCGAGCGCGACGCCCTGCAGCAGCGGCCCGAGGTGGGCGAGCACCAAGAGCGGGAACACGCGGTCCGACTCCTTGCCCGCGAGCTCCGGAAACTCGAGCGTGCCCCAGATCCCGAACAGCACGGCAGGGATCCACAGCAGCACCATCGCCAGCGGGTAATAACGGCAGGCGTTCTTGAGCGACTGCACGTCGTTGGCCGCGAAGATGCGGACCAGCATGTGGGGGAACGCGATCACCGTCAGCGCGATCGCCAGCGCCCACGAGGCCCACGCCGCCGGGCGAAAGGGCGGCGCGTCGCTGATCTCGAACAGCTCGGGCGATCGCGCGTGAACTTCTTGCATGAGCGTGCCGAGCCCGCCGAGATCGCGAGCGATCAACACGAACGCCAGCAGCGAGAAGCCGAGGAACACGGCCCCCTGAAACACGTTGGTCCACATCGTCGCCCGCATGCCACCGAGGCTCGTGTAAGCCAGCGTGATCACCAGGATGCCCGCCGCTGCCGCCTCGAACCCGATCTGCCCCTCGCTGAGCACGTCGACAGCGAGCCCGACGCCGAACACGGCGGTGACCATATAGGGCACCGTGTAAACGAAGAAGACCGCGAACAGGACCCAGCCGAACCACCTGCTACCGAAGCGCCGCGCGTAGAGCTCGGAGGGCGTCACGGCGCCGATCCGCTTGGCGGCAATCCAAGCCGGGTATCCGATCAACCAAAACGTGAGCGGGATGCCGAGCACCACGATCGCCGCGTTGTGCCCGAACACGCTGATGCCATGGTGGTAAGCGAGGCCCGGGATGCCCATCAACACGAAGGGCGTCACGTTGGTGCCGAACAGCGCCATGAACAGCACGACGGTCTTGGCCGTGCGCCCGCCCAAGAAGTAGTCCTCGGCTGTGCTCTGCGTGCGACGCCAGGCGACCAGGCCGATCAGCAGCGTGATCACGAAGTAAACGACGATCACCGTCACGCGAATCGCGTTGTCGTCCATGGCTTCACTCGCGGTTGGGCCACAGCCGGGCCGTCATCCAGAACACCACGGCCGTGGCCGCGCAGAGCCAGACCAGGCGATAGGCGAGGTCGATCGGCACCCAGCCGAGCACCAGCGCCCGATCACCTTGGCCGAAGCGGAGCATGTGCGTCGCGAGCAGCAGCGCGACGGCGATCGCGAAGAGCCAGCGCTCGACTCGGCGAGTAAGTGCAGGCGGCCTCCTGGCGCTCATGAGCTCGCCACTGGTCCGCTGTCGGGTCGGAGCTTGCGCCCGATCGCCACGAAGGGACGTCGAGCCACCCGAGCCAGCCTGCGCAGCTCGTCGGCGGTGAAGAAGCTCGCGTAGGCGCTGACCATCAGCGGCGAGAAGAACAGCACGTACACGCCGAGCTGGATGCCCAGGTGCATCAGCGCGCCGAAGCCCAGGAACACCCAGCGCAGATCCGGGATCGGCCAGCCGAGCTGCTCGATCGGTCGCACGCCCGAGCCGAACCGCGCCTCGGCGCTGGTCCGTCGACGCATGCGCAGCCACGCAGGAAAGCGCCCGCCCGCGAGGTCGCGCAGCCAGTGGTAGATCACGAAGCCGCCGAACCCGACCTCCCAGATCAACACCGCGAAGGTGAAGGGCTTGAGGATCCACGGCTGGATCGTGGCGAAGAACCCCCCGGCGTCGAAGTGGCGATTGTAGGGGTTGGTCAGCGTGTAATAGATGGCCGTCCCCTCCTCGTGCCACGTCTCACCGGTCTTCTCGAGCCCGGTCGCGGTGTAGACGATGCCGAGCTGGAGCTGCAGGATCCGGCGGCACCAGATCGGCACGGTCCCGCCCTTGCCACGCCAGCGGGCATCGAGCGAGAAGCCGCGCCCGCTGGGCGTGATCAGCAGCAGCAAGCCGAGGAAGAGCCCGAGCTGGTCCGGGTAGGCGTAGAGCAGCGGGTTGCGCCCGTACATGCTGACCCACAGCAGCATTCCGAGCGCTCCGCTGATCGAGGTGTAGAGCCCGACCGTCCACATGCCGAGCGCGATCGTGCCGATCGCCCAAATCGCCTGCACGGCCAAGGGGTCGCGCACATGGAAGAACAGCGACCAACGGCTCGGGAACGCCAGCTCGGCGAAGCGACCGTTGATCATCGACGCGTCGGAGAAGTACTCGGCGACGTTGCCGACGTGCAGCAGCGCGGACAGGAACAGGATCCCCGCGATCAGGACCCGGGTCACGCCGAGCGCCAGCGCGTCCTCGCGGCCCGAGAGCAGACGATCGAGCGTCCGCGCGACCGGACCGCGCGTGTCGGTCACGCGCGGGAACGAGGCGCTCGCTGGTCGCGTCGACACTTCGCTCATCGGTTGTCCTCCGCCAATCGGGCCTGATCGGCTTCGATCATCTCGCGGATGATCTGCACCCGGCAGCTGCCGTCTTGCGCCTTCTCCCGTCGCTCGGGCCCGAGCAGCGACTTGCCCTTTAGCACCTGCTCGGGCGAGCGGATGCTCCGATACACCCGCACGGCCTCGATCCGGCGCACGTCGTAGCCCTTTCGAGCCTCGCGTACGCACACGCCCCGCAGGTACCAGGTCCGGTTGCGGTTGACCTTGTCGATCTGGCGCGTGACCGTGTGCATCCAGACGTCGCGGCGATCCTTGCTCCACGCCCAGGCGGTGCCCCAGCCCGCGGCGGCGCGCTCGGTCTCCTCGAGCACCCGCACGGTCCCATCGGCGTCATAGGCGGTCAGCTCGAGGTACGAGTGGCCGCGCGTGGGGTTGGGCGCGTACATGCTCCACCGCTGCGAGAGCGAGAGCGTCCGCATCCGCTCGATCAGGCGCTCGTGCTGGGCCTGCAAGCTCGGCGGGATCATCTCGTGGGGGAACGCCGAGAACACCATCAGCGCCATCAAGAGGAGCGGTCCGATCACGTGCGCGGCCCGGCGCAGGTGCTCGCGCCAACCCTCGGGCTTGGCCAGCGTCGGCAGGCTGCCCGTGGGGATCGAGCCCGAGCCCGGGCGCGGGCTGGTGGTCTGCGGGGTGTCGTGCTCGGAGGCGCTCACGGGAGGCTCTCGCCGGCTCGCCGCCGGCTCGGACGGCGCGAGCCCACGCCCGCGAGCACGAGCAGCAGGCCGAGCGCCAGCGATCCACCATTACCGCCGCCGCTCGTGCTCGTGCAAGCGCACGATCCAGCGTCGAGCTCGAGGCTGGGGTCGTCGTCCTGCTGGTCGTCGCTCGGCGACCCCTGGTCGAGATCCTCGCTCGGCACGCTGCCGAGAAACACCTCGCTGATCACCGCCGTCTGGCGGGAGATGTTGACGAACCCGACGTGCACGACCTCGCCGGGCTCGAGCTCGCGGATCAGCACCTGGCGGCGGCGATCCGACAGCTGCGCGGGCGCGACGATCTCGTCCCAGTCGCCGGTGACGAAGGTGACCTCGTCGAGATCCTCCTTGTCGGGGCTCGCGTGGCCGAGGCTGGTCAGCTCGTACTCGAAGTGGATCGGCTCGCCGCCGCGCTTGATCAGCACGCGCGGCTCGACGTCGTAGCCGACCGGCTGGCCCGCAGAATTGCCCTGAGCGCTCACGCGGAAGCTCAGCAGCAAGTTATCCGAGCCGGGCGGGACCTCGTGCCGCAATTGCAGCGGCCCTGGCCAGAAGGGCGTGACCGTGTCGGTCTTGGCGCGCAAGTAGAGGAAGCGACCTTGGTCACCTTTGGGCTCTTCGCTGCCCTCGGCTATGCGCGGGCAGTCGAGCAGCCCGCGGCCCTCGAGCGCGCGCTCGAGCTGCTCGATGTCCGCGTCGGTCCAGGTGCCCGCGTCGCGCTCGGCGGCGGCCAGCTCGAGCAGCGCCGCCGCGGCTTGCTCGAGCGTCGCGTCGGGAGCCAAGAGCGGCAGCATGCCGAGCACCAGCGGATCGAGCCTCTCGGCGCCGATCCGGCGCCGCGCCGACCACAGCGCGGCAGTGAAGGGCTCGCCGTCGTAGTGCTCCTCGCCGGTCATGTCGCGCGGACAGATCCTGTCGTTGTCGGCGTTGCGGATCCACGCGCGGTCGAGCTCGGCCCAGTAGAAGCCGACATAGTCGGCCAGCTCCGGCCGGTCGGTGATCATCAGCGTGTGGTAGTCGGCGATCGCCTCGTTGAGGCCACGAGCGTCACGCAGCAGCCCGTCCGAGCGCATGTGGCTCGTTCGCAGCCCCTCGGGCGTGAGGTGATCGACGATGCCGTGGCCGAGCTCGTGATAGACGACGTCGCCGTCGAACGCGAAGTCGACCGCCGAACCTTGCCCGAACAGCATCGTCGGGCCTTTTTCGATCTCGCACTCGCCCGAGTAGAACGCGTTGTTGTAGGGGCCGTAGTCGAGCTCGGGGAACTCGGGCGCCGACTCCAGCCAGTGGAAGTTGGCGACCATGTTCGACAGCTCGCAAGGAAAGCCCTCCACGCCGTGCTGCTCGAGCGCCGAGAAGAACACCTCGGCGTGGTAGTACATCGACAGCTCGGCGTAGAGGTCACCGGGCGCGATGTTGTCCGCGGCCAGGCCGACGTTGGGCAAAGGCACGAAGAAGTCGCCGTTTTGATCGGCGCTCACCTCTTGGGTCGGCCAGCACTCGGTCTCGCCCCGCCAAGGCGCGAAGGGGCCTTGCTCGGCATCGATGCAATTGAACACCCGCACCCGCGAGCCGTTGAGCCACGTGCCTTCGCCCTGCGCCTCGGACCAGGTCTGCGCGGGATCGAGGTTCGAGAGCGTGACCGTGATCGGGTCGGGGGTCTGCTGCGGGTTGAAGCGGAACACCTCGGCCTCGTTGGCCGTGAACACCAGCTCCTCCGACTCGAGCAGGCGCCCGGTCCCCGCGCTGATCCACAGGCGAAGCCGGCTCGGCGCGGGCGCGGCCAGGCTCACCGGGGTCGTCAGCTCCCACGCCAGCACCGGGCGATCGAGGATCAGCAGATAGACCAGCTCGCCCTCGACCTCGGCGATGCGATCCTGCAGGTCCGCGCGCAGCAGCGGCGTGGCGGCGAGGCGGGCCGCGTCGAGATCGAGCCGCGCCTGCTCGGGCCGAAGCTGCGGCGGAGCGGCCGGGTAGCGAGCAGCGACCACGCGCTCGCTCGGCTCGCCTGCTCGCCAGATCGTCTCGAAGCCGCCGCGCAGGGGGATGCCGTTGAGGTGAAGCCCGTGCAGCTCCGCCCGGATCGAGCTGCCCGAGAGCGCGACGCTCTTGCTGCTCGCAATCGCGAGGCTCTTCGGTGCGAGCCCTCGCTCGCTCGCGACCCGATCCAAGCGCGGCTGCCCAGCGAACGCGCTGCTGGACACGAGCAAGGCGGCGAGGAGCGCCAGGGAGGCGAGCCGGGTCGGAGCACGCATGGTGCCCAAGGTATCACCGGGGCTGCACGCCGAGCGCGGCGAGCCGCTCGGACGGCATATCGGCAACCTGGCTCGGTCGTCACGCTCTGGGCCGCGTAGCTCGACCTCGCCCCTCGGACGATCGGAGAGCACCGTTTCGCCCCACCGCTCACCTGCTCAGCCCGAGGGGCCTGGTGGATTCGATCTGCCTTGACCCGCCGCGGCAGACCAAACTAGCGTGAATGCGTCGCCATGAATCTCTACGAGATCGCCAACCGCATCGCCTCGATCAATAGCTGGCCGCTCCGCCAAGATCCCAATGGGGAGTTCCGGATGGAGGTTCCGACCCAAAACGGCCGCACGCAGGTCGTGACGCTCGCGATGGGTAACGATCCCGAAGGCGACCAAGTCCTCTACGTCTGGTCGGTCGCCGGCCACATCTCCGCCGCGCGGGATCTCGCCGCCGTCATGCGCTTCTCGGTCCGGCTCACCTATGGCTGCACCGCGATCAAGGACGACAACGTGATCGTCAAGCACACCGTCCGCGTGATCGGCAGCGACGACAACACCTTCCGCAAGGCCGTCTTTTTCGTGGCCCGGGCCGCCGACCTGCTCGAGTCCGAAGCCTACGCCGGCGCCGACCGGAACTGATCTTCCCCTCCCCCGATCCTTCGACCCCCCAACGAACGAACCATGAAGCTCCCCAAGTTCACCGCCCTCATCCTCGCTGGCGCCCTCACCCTCGGCGTCGCCGCTTGTGGCAAGCCCACCGTCGACGGTGCCGATAGCCGCTACAAGACCAACAAGGACAAGATCTCGGTCGTCATCACCAAGCAGCCGGCCAACAAGGCCGAGCTCGAGAAGAAGCTCGCCGAGTTCGAGAAGGAGCACGAAGAGGCCCTCAAGGCCGGCTCCGACGAGGAGAAGATCAAGAAGCTCGGTGATCTCAACACCCGCATGGAGAAGTACATCGCCGAGCTCGAGAAGGCGTCCGCCCCGGCTGGCGGTCCTGGTGCGCCCTCGTCGAAGCTCGATGGTGGTGCTCCGGCCGGACAGCCGCCCGCCGGTGGCGGTGGCAAGCTCGGCGCTGGCACGCCGCCTGCCGGTGGTGCTGCGCCTGCGGGTGGGACCGGCATGGGTGGTGGCACGGCGCCTGCGGGTGGTGGGACTGGCATGGGTGGCACCACCGCTCCGCCGCCTGCGGGTGGTACGGCACCTGCGCCCTCGGGTGGCATGGGCGGCATGTAATCGCAACTCGGCTTCGATGCTCGAGCGGCGCTCGGTCGGTGACTGAGCGCCGCTTCGTGCGTCATGTTGATCGGCTCTGTTCCGACGCGCCCCCCAGCAGGGCTCAATCCCCCACGCTCGCCGTCCAGCTCGTGACCGCCTCCGCCCACCCCTCGGGATCCTCGAGCATCGGAAAGTGCCCAAGCTCGTCGAGCCAGCGCAGCTTGGCCTTGGGGATCTCCGCATGCAGTCGCGTTGCAATCCGAGCCACCGCGACCGGATCCCTCCGCCCCCACAGCACCAGCGTCGGCCGATCGAAGCGCTCGAGCGCGTCGATCCAGCGCTGCCAAAACCGCCGCCGCTCGGCCAGATAGCTCGAGATCGCCGGCAAGCGCTCGCGTCCGTGCAGCCGCACGAGCCCCTCCCACATCGCCTGTATCTCGCGCCCTGGCAATGATCCTGGCGCTCCCAAGAGCCGCTGGATGTTACCCGCGAAGCGCCGCTGCGTGGCCAGCCGAGCGAAGGTCCGCGCCACCGGCCCAGGCCCCGCGAGCAGCCGCTGGCTCAGCTGCAGCTCTGCCAGCTCGACATGCACGCTGCCGTTGCACAGCACCAGCGAGCACGGCTGGACCCCGCCGAGCTCCAGCCCTCGCGCACGCCGAGCGAGCAGCTCCGTAGCGATCGAGGTGCCGTAGTCGTGGGCGACCAGGTGCGCCCGAGCAATCCCGAGCGATCGCCACAGGCCGATCGCGTGGTCGGCTTGCTCGAGCAGCGAGTAGCTGTAGTCGCGCGGCTTGTCCGAGAGGCCGAACCCGAGGTGATCGTGCACGACGACCCGGTGCCGCCGCGCCAGTCGATCGAGCACGTGGTGAAAGTCGTGGCTCGAGGTTGGAAAGCCGTGCAGCAGCAGCAGCGCGGTCGCCTGCTCGCGTCCCCCTGCCCGCTCGAGCACATCGGGATCGGTCGGCCCGCGATCGATGCAAAAGAGCTTGCGCCCCCACACCTCGACCGCCCGACCTCGTGCTGCCCACCCGCTCAGGCTCGGCGGAACCTCGCGCATCGCGGGGATGGTAGATCAAGCGTCGTCCCCGCCGCGAAGAAAACTGGGCGGTCGATGACGCACCCGATAGTGTGTGTGTCGTGGTTCGGTCCCCGCTCCGCTCGAGCTCGCACTTCGTCACGCCGCTGCGCCTGGGTCTCACGCTCGGCCTGTCCGCCCTCCTGCTGCTCGGCCTAATCGACACTGGTGATCGAGGCCGAGCCAACGCGAGCCCGCCGACCACGAAGCCCGGCACTGACGAGGTCATCGAGGTCCCGCAGACCTTCGAGGGCAAGCTCGATCTGCTGCTCGCCGAGGCCGAGCTCCCGCCGGAGCTACAGATCGGCATCCACGTCGTCGACCTCGAGGACGGCTCCGTCGTCTACTCGAAGAACCCCGACGTCCCGCTCAACCCGGCCAGCAACGCCAAGTTGCTCACCTCCGCCGCCGCGCTGGCGATCCTCGGCCCCGAGCACCGCTACGCCACCCGGCTCTGGACCGATGAGGACGCCGTCAACGACGGCGTCGTGACCGGAGACCTCTACTTGCAGGGCAGCGGCGATCCTTCGCTGGTGACCGGCGAGATCTACGAATTGGCCGGGATGCTCGAGGCCGCCGGGATCACCCGAGTCAAGGGATCGATCGTCGTCGACGCGAGCCGCTACGACGCCGACGGCTGGCCGCCGGGCTTCACTCAAAAGGACGAATTCGCCTCGCACCGGGCCCCCAGCGGCGCGACCTCGGTCAACTACAACACCTACGAGCTCTTCGCTCGACCAGGCAAGGCGATCGGCGACGAGCCGCAGCTGAGCATGAACCCGCCGGTCGCCCACTATGTGCTGGACAACGAGGCCGAGACGGTCGCCGGCAAGAAGAACCAGCTCTGGGTCGCAGTCGATGACAAGGACGACAAGGTCGTCATCACCTTCAAGGGCAAGATCGGGGTCGAGGCGCCGGTCGGTGATTGGCGCTTTCCGGTCGCCGACCCCTCGCGCTACGCCGGCGAGCTGCTCGCGCTGACCCTCAAGCAGCACGGGATCAAGGTTGGCAAGGGCGTGAAGACGGGCATCGTGCCCAAGACCGCGCAGTTGCTCGCCACGCACCGATCCGAGCCGCTCACCGACCTGATCCGGGCGGTCAACAAGCACTCGAACAACTTCATGGCCGAGGCGATCCTGCGCTCGTTCGTGTGCTGCAAGGGGACCACCGCCGAGGGAGCCCTCGAGGCGCTGCGGCAGTACACGCGAGACATCGGGATGCCGCAGGAGGGCCTGGTGATCGGCAACGGATCCGGGCTCTACGACAACAACCGGATCTCCCCTGCCCAGCTGACCTATCTGCTGCGCCACGTGTACGGGGACTTTCGGTATCGCGACGACTTCATCGCCTCGCTCGCGATCATGGGCGTCGACGGGACCACCCGCTCGCGGCTGAGCGACAGTGACGCGGCCGGGTGGATCCGGGTCAAGACCGGCACGCTCGACGGAGTCTCGTCGCTCAGCGGTTATGCAGGGGCGCCTGGACGCGAGCCGATGGTGTTCGTGATCATGTTCAACGGGCTCGAGGCCAAGCACAAGCTAGCCGCGCGCAAGGTCCAAGACGGGATCGCGGCGCTCGTCCGGGCCGAGGCGGTGTTGCGCGGGAGCAGCGTGCGGGACCAGTGATTGTCTGGCGTCAGGGACAGGGGATCGGGACCTGCGGATTCAGGTTGGGGAACCCGAATTCCTCAACGAATTCGAAGTAGAGGTCGTAGTCGTCCGTGATGAGCGCCCAGTCGGGGCCGATCGGCGCGAGCTCGTCCCCGCTCTTGCTGATCACCGGCGAATCGCCCGGGGCGTAGTGGGGGAAGAAGTGGCCCTCGATCGTGAACTCGGGGGTCGAGCCTGCCACGTAAGATTCGAGGATCATGCAATTTTCGGGGTCGAACCTCGGCGCTAGCGTGATGCTGATCTGGTTCGCCGCCGGGCCATTGGCGATCGCCCGGACAGGTATACGAGCGCCTCGTGCCCAAGACCGCCGAGCTGCTCTCCACGCACCCTGCGCCAGGCATCATGGGGCTTCACACTTTTCTCGCAAGCGCTTTTCGAGTCGCTCCTCGGCATGCTCTTGCGCCCGCTCTCGACTGCTCGCCGACATTGAGACATAGGCGCTCACGCCGTCCTCCCGCGTACACTGCTTTCGAACGACTCCACGCCCGAGCAGGTCGTAGTTTGTCTCGCCGCTCGTCCATTCGATCCAAATTTCACCATCGTAGATCAATTTGCAAGGAACCCCACCGTCGTCCTGGGATCCGACGACACAATGTTTGATCGACAATTCGGCCGTCGGAGAACTGTCTGCACGGCTAATGCGACAATGATCCTGCTTCAGCAGGCTCTCCACGAACTGGATGATTCGGGATCGCGCGCACTCGGGCGGCGCACCGTCCCAGTACTGATATGACAGTAATAGCGCCGTCTCCGTCGTCGGGCCTCCACGCGGGGGGGCACTCCCCGCTGGCTCATCCTCGACACTTTTTGGGCGAGGTTCGACAATCGCCTCGACAGGACCGTCGACGCTTTTTTCGACGGATCGGTCGGGCGAAGGCAACGGGCGCGGAGGTATTGAGGACCTCGTACGCAGATCATCCTCGAGCGCCTCCTTTTTCGAGTCCCTCCTGTCGTCCCGCGTCTGGTCTTTTTTGCTGGAGCTCCCACACCCCGAGCCAGCCATCGAGGCCACGATGGCCAGCGCGATCGTCAACTGTCGCATCATGCACCTCCGTCCCGTACCATGCCAAACACGTCCACGGACACCACGATGCTTTGAACGTCGGGAGGTTGCCCTTCGATCGGTTCGAGCGTCCAGCGCACCACCGCTACTTTTCCGCCGCTCCCAAACAGCAGCCGCTTGCCCTCACCGAGACCGAGCGTGACGTCCTTCCCTGCTGCGATCCAAGACTCTGGGTCCGATACGCCGAGCGGCACCTGGCCACCAACGTTGAGCAATGCGTCTAGGCGAATGCTCAGTTGCCTGGCCAGCGGATCGTACCCGAGCACCACCAGCGTGAGCACGTCGTCGGCGAGCGAGAAGGTCCGGCCTGGCGCTGGGCTCGGTCCGAGGCTCAGCTTCAGTTGCTCGTCCCGCTTCACCTTCCAACGCTCGGGGAACGCAGCGATGATGATGTCGCGGCCTCGGAAGCCCTGCCCGCTAACGAACGACCATCCGTCCTCGACTTCGACGACCCCCGCGATCTCACCGAGCGCAAA
>CBFGLP010001065.1:0-2609 GCA_965649595.1 uncultured Myxococcales bacterium
CGCCGATCGGGCGCCTGCGCGCGTGTGCAACCGACGTGGGCGGGCTGCCGCTCTTCGAGGAGGCGTTCTACATGGCGATCGAGGCGGCCGACTGGGCGCTCACGAGGATCGGCTGATGGGTATCATCGAGCCCGTGCCCACACCGCGGCACTGGCTGGTCTCCCCGCGCTTCGACCTGGGCTGGTTCGTGCTCCCCGGGCTCCTGGCGCTGCTCGTCGGTTTGGTTGTCGGCCTCGCCTCGCAGCCGAGCGACGACGACAGCCTCGCCTTGTGGATCGCCGGCGTGCTGCTGGTCGACGTCGCGCACGTGTGGGCCTCGCTCTACCGCACCTGGCTCGACTCCGACGCACGCCGGATCCACGCCGAGCTGCTGCGCTGGACCCCGATCGTGGTGTTCTTGCTCGGCTTCATGGCCCACGCCGCCTCGCCGCGGCTGTTCTGGGGCCTGCTCGCGTACGTAGCGGTATTCCACTTCATCAAGCAGCAAGAGGGCTTTTGCGCGATCTATCTGCGAGCAGGTCGCGAGCTCGGGGCCTTCGATCGTCGCCTGACCAAGGCCGCCGTGTGGGCCGGCACGCTCGCGCCGGTCGTGCACTGGCACGCCAACCTCCCGCGCAGCTTCGCTTGGTTCACCGCCGACGACTTCGTCGCGGGCCTACCCGAGTGGACGGGCACGCTCGCCGCGTGGGCCCAGGTGCCCGTGCTGGCGCTATTCTTCGCCCGTCGGCTCCAGCTGCACCTGCGCGGCGAGGGGCACCCGATGGTCACGATCCTGGTCGCGCTCACGGCCCTCAGCTGGAACGCGGGCATCGTGTGGTTCAACGACGATCGCGTATTCACGCTCACCAACGTGTTCTTGCACGGCGTCCCCTACCTCGCGCTCGTGTGGATCACCGGCGGTCGAGAGCGCGTGGATCACCTGCTCCCCCGCGCCCGGCCGCTCGTGCTGGCCACGGTGTTCTATGCCCTGCTGGTCGTGCTCGCCTGCATCGAAGAGGGCTTGTGGGACCGGCTGATCTGGCACGACCACCCGATGCTCTTCGGCGAGAGCGGGGTCGAGCTCGGTGACTTCGCCGCTGCACTGATCGTAGCGCTGCTGACCGTGCCGCAGGCGACCCACTACCTGCTCGATCGCTGGATCTGGCGTGTCGGTCCGCAAAACCCCCGCCTCGCGCGGCAGCTCGGATTCGATCGATAATCCCCGCATGCCTGCTCCCCGCCTCGCTGGTCTCTTGCTCGTCCCCTCGCTCCTGCTCGTCGCCTGCAACGAAGATGCAGGGCCGACCGTCGAGCCACGCTCCGGCACCTGGACCTACGTCGACGAGGGCACCGACAACGTCACCTGCACGAACCCGGCGCTCGTCGTCGCGGAGCCCTCGACCACCTTCGTGCTCGACTACGACGGCGGCGACGAGTTCGACATCGAGCAGGGCGAGGACGACATCCACTGCACGCTCGATGGATCCGACTTCGTCTGCCCCGACCGCCTGACCGGCACCGTCGATCTCAGCGAGTTCAACATCTCGATCGAGTACCACGTGCGTGCCGAGGGCAGCTTCGACTCCGAGACCGAGGTCCATGGGCGACAGCTGGTCTCGCTCGTCTGCGTGGGGGATGGCTGCGGCGCGTTCGATGAGCTGCCCTGCGGATACGAGCTGGTCTTCTCCGGCGAAGCGATCTTGTAGGATTGCAGCGATCCGAGGGCGAATGACGCCCTCCCACCGCGACCCCCGGCGATCGTGATACGAACGGGGCCGTGACCCGCCTCGTTCGCCTTCGACTGCACCTCATCACCTTCGCGCTCGCGCTGGTCTTCGGCCTCGCGTGCGACTTCGTCGTCCCCTCCGGCACCAGCTCGACGACCAACGCGGTGGCCGGAGCCGCGTGCCCCGAGTGGGGCAGCGGCAAGCCGCTCGGGGCCAGCTTCACCGGCAAGGCCGACGTCGACGCCAGCATCGCGGCGTTCATGCAGGCGGCGCTCGACATCCAGCGGATCGCCGATCAGTCCGAAGCCAACGTCGCCGCCGCGTGCATCAAGATGGGGCGCGACCTGGGCGTCCCCGAGGACCAGCTAAAGCCCGAGGGCGACGACAAGGTCACCCGCCCCTGCGCCGCCGTCTCGGCCAAGATCGACTCGATCATCAAGGGCGGGGTCAAGCTCGAGGTCGCCTATCAGCCGCCCTCGTGCCAGATGGACGCGAGCTTCAAGTCCAAGTGCGAGGCCGAGTGCGGGCTCGAGGTCGACCCGGGCAAGGTCGTCGCCGAGTGCGAGCCGGCCAAGCTCTCCGGCTACTGCCAGGGCACCTGCCAGGGCAAGTGCGAGGGCACCTGCACCGGCGAGTGCCAGGGTGAGTGCACCGCCAAGGACGCCCAGGGCCGCTGCGTCGGCGAGTGCAAGGGCACCTGCAAGGGCTCGTGCGACGCCACCTGCCACGCCAAGTGCGAGGGCACCTGGAAGGCGCCGCGCTGCGAGGTCGAGGTCGAGCAGGGCAAGGTGAAGGCCGACTGTGCGGCCAACTGCGAGACCTCGGCCAAGGTCCGCGCGAGCTGCCAGCCGGCCAAGCTCGACATCAAGAGCAGCGCCAACGCCGAGGCGATGACCAAGCTGA
>CBFGLP010001066.1:0-3498 GCA_965649595.1 uncultured Myxococcales bacterium
TCGACGGCCGCGAGCTCGCGCTGCCACGCGCGTTGAGCTTTTCCTGCGCGGGCTTGCTCGGACTCCGCGACGACCTCGGGATCGGGCGGCTCCGCGAACAGCCGCGCCGACACGCCCGCGGCCAGCTTCATTAGCGCAGGGTGCTCGTGGTTGAAGGCGAAGTAGCGATCGCGAAGCTCCGCCGTGTTGGCCTCGTTGCCCTCGTCGACCCAGCGAACCACCCACGCGGCGTAGCGGCGTGAGGCCTCGAAGTAGACCCCCTCGTCGCGCACGTAGCCGATGTCCCGCTCGCCGCGGAGCAGCAGCAGCACCGTGAGCAGCGCGAGCAGCAGCGCGACCAGCCGCGGCGATCGCAGGGCACGTCGCCACGCGCTCGCTCGCTCCGTCGTCTCGATCGTCGCGTCCGTCATGGCGTCGCCTCCTCCGCGGCCGGCTCTTCCTCTTCGAACGAGCGCGCCTCGAGGCAGAGCGTGTCGGTCGGCAGGGGTCGATGGCCCTCGCGCTGCCAGGTGCCTGCGGCCGAGCTCGTCACGCGCAGCTCGACTCGGTGCTTGCCAGCTGGCGTGCGAAGGGCGAAGGGGGCCCAGCCCTGGTCGTCGGTGAACAGCCAGCGGGCCGCGACCTCGCCGTCGATCCAAGCCTCGAGCATCACCGTCGGATCGGCGCGCAAGCGGGCGTTGAAGTCCGCGAAGCCGACGTGACCACGCAGGCGGTTGCCCAGCTCGAGCTTGCCTAGATCGATCTTGGCCCTGACCCCGCTATCCAGCTCGAGCGCAACGCAGCGGCGCGGGCGATAGTCGACCTCGAGCACGCGGATCTGCGCGCGGCCGTCCTTGCAGCTCCAGCGCGTCCCTCCACCCGAGCACTTGCCTGCGTCGGTGGTGATCGTCGGCTCCTGCTCGAGCAGCGACCAGACCAGCGTGCCCGCGCGCGGCTGGTAGTACTCGCGCAGCGCGAGCGGGCCGATCTCGTGGATCGCGATCAAGTCGGGCTCCGGCAGGTCTTCGAGCTCGGCCTTCAGCGCGGGCGGCCAGCCCTCGCGGCCGTGGGTCAGCAGCCAGAAGTGCTCCATCCCGCGCAGATCGGGCGGCGCGACCGAGTCCCAGGTGCGCGCCTGGGCCAGCTCCATGCGTGCGCGCGGGGCCAGCCACTCGCTAGCGATCATCAGCGGCGCGTCGGGCTGGGCCTCGAGCGCGACCGCCAGCTCGTCCCACTCCTCGTCATCGATCTGCTCGCGATAGGACAGGAAGGCCGCGAAGATCTCGAGCATCGCGAGCACGAACACGAGCCCGAGCAGGATCACCGCCGCGTTGGGCCGCAGCAGGCGAACGATCGACGCCGTGGCCGTGTGGCGGACCGGCGTCGGTGTGCCCGGCTCTGGCACCCTGGAGGTGATCCGTAGCGTGTCGGGATCGGGTCGTGGCGAGGGGTCGGCTGGTGGATCGGGCGTCGACACGGGCTCGGGATCGGGCCGCGGTGCCGAGCTGCTCGGCCGAACGATCGGCGAGCGTGGCCGCGGTCGCTTGTTCGGCGGCGCCGCTTCGTCGGGCTCGAGCGCTTCGATCTCGTAGAACGCGAGCATCGGCTCGCTCGGGCGCTCGTCCGGCATCGCGACGGGGACCGCCTCGAGCGCCTCGACCGCCTGGTCGAGGAGCACCTCGCTCGGCTCCGGCTCGGCGCGCTCGTCCTCACCCGCGCTCAAGGTTGCTCCTCCAGCTCGAGATCGAGGCCCAGCCGCGGCAGTCGCTTGCCGCTCGCCTCGTCGATGATCCGCAGCTCGACCGCTCGCCCCGCGAGCTCGTCCGCATCGATCTCGATCGGCACCTGCTGCGGCGCGTGGCGGACCTGCACGTCCAGCAGCGTACTCCAGGGTCCTTCATCCTCGCGCGGGCGGGCTTCGACGCGCAGCCGGTGGCTGGCCCAGGGCCCGCGCTGCTGCGCCTGATCATCGTCGATCCCGTACCACCCACGCAGCTGCTCGGGCATCGCGTCGAGCTCGAGTCGCAGCGACGCCGGCTTGCCCGGTCGCGGCCTGAGGACCACCGCGGGGCGGATCAGCATGTCGGACTTCACGGGCCCCGCTTCGATCCCTGCTCGCTCGACACTCCCCGCCTCGACCCACCCGAGCAGGCGCGTTGCCTCGCGTGCGCGGGCGTCCTGCCAGCGCTGACCCGCGACGGCGAGCGCCGCGATCACCAGGACCGCCAGCATGATCGGATGCAGCAGCCGAGCGAGCACCCGCGAGGCCGTCCGCCCGATCCCCCGCGCCCGCTCCGACCAGCCACGCAGGCGTCGACGGCTAGCCGCCAGCGCGACGCCGATCAGCGCCGAGAGCGAGACCAGCTCCGCGAGCCACTCGCGCTGCGTCCGTTCGACATAGACGAGCTCGAGCTCCGCGCCGCTCAGCCCTGCAGGCAGATCGGCCGCGATCAGGGTCGGCTCGGAGCCGTCGTCGCCGAGCGCCTTGCCGCCGCGCAGCGCCCCGCCTCGTCGCTCGGCGAGCGTCGCCGATGGACCGTCTCCCCAAACCGGGACCTCGAACCACTCGACCGGCTGTCCCGCGATGCGCAGCTGCCAGCGGGGGTAGCCCGCGATCGCTAACACCACCCGCGAGCCAGCCTCGGTCCCGCTCACCCGCGCTCGCACCAGCCCACCGCGCAGATCAACCTCTTCTAGCTCGACTCGCCCCGCGCCTTCGATCCACGCGAGCGGTCGCGGCTCCCCACGGTGCTCGCGGACGTAGATCGACCCGAAGCTCGCCACGGCACTCGAGCCGCCGCGACCACGACCGATCACCCATCGCACCCCGAGCGCATCGAGCAGCTCGCGGCGACCATGCTCGGGCTTGTGCACGAAGTTGTCGCCCGGGGTGAAGCCCAGCTTGTAGATCGGCGTGTCCGTGTAGAGCGGCGCGTCCATGAACCAATGTCGGTTGCGCTGCTCTTGCACGGCGACCCGGTAGTCGTGATCCCGCTCCTCCCAGCGCGCTTGCAGCCACGCGACCAGCTCCTGGTAGTCGCGCTCGAACGCCGCGGGATCGTCCGCGTCGGGCATCCGATCGACCTGCACCGCGCCGACCTCGAGCTCGCGCATCACCGCCCGCTGATCCGCGACCAGCCAGCAGGTCCCCGCGACGCCGACACAAGCCAGCACGCCCGCGCTGGCGAGCTTCCACCACGCTCGACCCCGCGCTAGATAGAGCCGCCGCGCCCACGCGATCGGCAGCACCACCGCCACCCCGGCGCACAGATGAACGCCAGGCTTCGCCGCGATCAAGAAGCGCTGCCACTGCAGGTGGGCGAAGCCCTCGCTGAACCGATCCAAGCGCAGCTGCCAGAACGCGTCGCTGCTGGCCAGCAGCCACTGGATCAGCGCGAACAGGGCGACGAAGCGAACGAGCTCGCCGCGACCGCCCGCAGCCGAGGCGCCGCGCAGCCACCCGCGAGCGCTCAGCCCCAGCGCGCCCGCGGCCATGCCCGCGATCGCCAAGTAGCCGAC